>JAKSUE010000032.1 GCA_024409165.1 archaeon | reverse complement strand
TAACTAAAGAAATAGCTATTGATGAGATTTCTATTGGTGATGAACTTCTTGTAAAACCTGGTGAAAAGATTCCTGCTGATGCTGTTGTAATTGATGGTGAAAGTTATGTTGATGAGGCTATGATTACAGGTGAACCAGTTCATAAACTTAAAAAAGAAGGTGTTGGTGTCTTTGCAGGTACTATTAATCAAGATAGTGTATTGAGAATTAAGGCAGAAAAAATAGGTAGGGAAACTGTACTTTCTCAAATTATCCAATTAGTTGAAAAAGCACAAGGATCCAAACCTCCTGTTCAAAGATTAGCTAATAAAGTAGTTACTTACTTCATACCAACTATTCTAACAATAGCTATCCTTGTATTTATTATCTGGTATTTCTTTATTGGTTCTGGACTTTTATTTGCTCTTACTTGTCTTATTTCTGTACTTGTAGTGGCTTGTCCATGTTCTTTAGGTTTAGCTACTCCAACTGCTGTAACAGTAGGTGTAGGTCGTGCAGCAGAGTTTGGTATTTTAATTAAAAATGGAGAGACTCTCGAAAGCTCAAAAGATGTTGATGTAGTTGTATTTGATAAAACAGGAACAATTACAGAGGGTAAACCTGTTGTAGATGATATTTTAACCTTTGGAATCTCTGAAGAAGAGTTTATTAGATTAATTGCATCAATTGAATCTAAATCTAACCATCCAATAGCTAAATCTATTATGAATAAATATGATGAGATTTATTCTTTAAAGGATGATTTAAATCTTTTTGAAGTAAAAGACTTTGAAAATATCTCAGGTAAAGGTCTTAAAGCTAATATTATCATTAATGGAGTTGAATATAAACTTGTTGTAGGTAATCTTGCTATTTTAGAATCTGAAAATATTAAAATTGAAGATGATGTATTTGATAAGTATAATAGTTTTGTATCTAAAGCTAAAACAACTATTTGTTTATCATTAGATGGTGAAATTAAAGGTATTTTGACATTAGTTGATAAAATTAAGTCTAATTCACAGGATACAATATCTGAATTATCTAAAATGGCTATTGAAACTTATATGATTACAGGTGATAATGAAAAAACAGCTAATGTTGTTGCTGATTCAGTTGGTATTGATAATGTAATAGCTAATGTTTTACCTGAAGATAAGCTTAATAAAGTTAAAGAACTTCAAAATAATGGTAAAAAAGTATTATTTGTTGGTGATGGAATTAATGATGCACCAGCTTTATCAGGTGCTGATGTTGGTGTAGCTATGGGTAATGGTACAGACATTGCTATGGAAAGTGGAGACATTGTTATTATGGAAGGTGACCTTGAAAATGTAGTTGCATCTATACAATTCTCTAAAAAGGTGATGAATCGTATAAAAGAAAACCTTTTCTGGGCTTTTGCATATAATATTATTCTTGTTCCATTAGCTGCTGGAATATTATATTTACCATTTTCTGTTATATTTCGTCCAGAATGGGCCGGCTTAGCTATGGCACTTAGTTCTGTTACAGTAATTAGTTTGTCCCTATTGCTTAAATCATATGTACCTCCAATTAAAAGACATACTAAATAGATAACTTGTCATTTAATTGAAGGTTATTTTAATTTAAACTATGTTTTTTTCTTTTCTATTTTTTCTTAGTTTTTAGATTAAGGTACAAACTTATTTTTTTTAAATTTTTAATTTTTAAAATAGATTTTATAATTATTTTATTTTTATTTTTTAAATTCTTCCCAAACTTTAGTTTGTAAGAAACTATCTTCACTAAGTTTTTCTAATTTTAAGAATAATTCCCAAGTTAATGCATAAGTCATATATTCATCAGGAATCCATCTTCTCATATGTCTTCTTCCTGCTAAATCAGATAAACCAAGAACTGGTCTTGGATTATCAGATTCTGCTTGTTTAAATACAATATTTCCAATATCTTGACAAGCTGCACTTTGTGCTGTTATGGTATATGCATTATCTACTCTACAAGATCCATCTAAATGAATAAGAGCTGCAAGTTCAATAGGATTGATTGTAAATATAACAGAACTTGGTATTTCTCCTTCTTCTAAGTCTTCTAATGGTTTAAAAACAACGTATTTTTCTTTATTATTATAAATTGGTCTGTGTTTTGTTATGTGTTCTTTAGCAGTTTCATAGTCTGCAAATACATGTTCTCCATGAGTAAACATTTCTTTTGTAGATTCTGGAAGGTAATTTAAGAAAGTTTGATATTGTTCTTTATTTGGACATCCTTCAAGACCATTTGATAAAAATGAAAAGTGGTTTTCAAGAGATTTTTCATCTTCAAAACCAGGACCAAATCCAAGACCTACTTTTCCTCCATTACAAGGGCAAGTTTCTTTTGTAAAAACTGCTGTTTTTCTATCAGCTATTACTCTTGCAATAAAAGCCATTATACATCCACCTTTATCAGATTTAGGACCTATTGCACCTTCTGGAGCTTTATCAGTTTTTATTAAAACAATTGGTTTAAATTTACCATTTAATTCTTTTGCAATATTACTTTCCATTTTTACACCCTGTTTTAAGTTCCTAATTTTTTTCTAACATTTCTTATTGTGTATCTTGCAAATGCGAAGTTTAAGATACTTGCTAATATTCTTCCAACAGCTAAACCTGTCCAAATACCAATTAATCCCCAACCAAGGTATAATCCAAAGAAATAGGTTGCAGCTACAGTAAAGATTACTTCACGGATAATTGTCCAAGCTAAACTGTATAAACCTTTTCCAAGACCTTGATATAAGAAACTTGAAGGCATTCCAATTCCTGTAAATGGAAGACATAATGTAGCTATTTGTAAGAATAATGCAATTCCTGGAACTAAATGTGCAGTTTCTGGAGTGTATGCAAATAAGTATGCTAATTGATTAGAGAATACTACTAAAATAATTGTAATTACTAATCCAACAAGTACTGCAAATTTAACTCCATAAGTATGAGCTCTTTTAATATAATCTCCATTTTTAGCACCATATGCACTACCAACAACAGCTACAATAGCTGCACCAATTGCTGTAAGTGGCATTATTCCAAATAAGTATAATCTTTGACCTGATGTAAATACAGCAATTCCATAATCTCCTCCAACACCTGAGATAAATATTAAATAAATAGATACTGCAATTGACATCATTACCATATCCATTGATGCTGGAATACCTACATTTAATATTCTTCTTGCTATTTTACCATCTAATTTAAATTGTTTTAAATGTAAGTCAACATAAGTGTCTTTTTTAATTAAAATCCAATATAAGATAACTATTGCACTAATAGCTGAACTTGCTACTGTTGCAATTGCTGCTCCTGCAGATCCAAGACCAAATGTGTAGATGAAAATAGGGTCAAATATTGCATTAAGTACAACACCTAATATAGTAGCATACATTGCTCTTTTCATATCTCCTTCTCCACGGAGAATACCTGTTGCACCATTACAGAAAATAAATCCTATTAAACCTGCAAATAGTGGAATTCCATACTTCATACCTTCTGCTAAAGATTGTCCACTTGCACCATATAATTTAAGTAAAGGTTCTAAAATAACTAATAAAACTATTGTTAAAATGATTGATGCTACTAAAAATATAAGAAGAGAATGTTCTGCTCCTTTATCTGCACCTTCTTTATCATGAGCCCCTACATAACGACTTATTGCACTTGTAGCACCATTTCCAAGTCCTACACTTACACCATTTAAAATCATAAAAATAGGAGTTACAAATCCTATACCTGCAATAGCTGCTTGACCTAATCCTGCTACCCAAACACCATCAATAATATTATATAAAGCAGTAATAATCATTGAAATCATAATTGGAATAGCTAATTTTTTTACAGCTATTTCAGGATTTCCCCTCATTATCTCTACATTTTTGTTTGCTTCTGCCATATTATCACGAATTTTAATTTTAATAATTCATTTAATCATTAATTAATTTAGCACTTTTTCTTGCTATTTCTTTTATTTTTTCTTTAGTTTCATCGTCTAAATCACTTATTCCAACTTCGTCTTCCCATTCTTTTAATAATTTTCTAACTCTTGGAACTAACTCATTTCCTTTTGGTGTTGTCTTAAGAATGTATTTCCTTCTATTTTCAGGGTCCGCTTCTCTTTCAATATATCCTTCATCTTCTAATTTTTTAAGAGATTTAGCTACTGTTCCTTTACTTTGACCATATAAATTTGCTAAATCATCTTGTGATAAATTTTCAAAATCGTATATTTTCATTAAATAACGACCAGATGGAAATATATTAAATTCAGGAATATTTTCTTTAGAATATTTTATTTTATTTTTTGAAATATTATGAATTAATGCTATAAAAGGCATCATATCATAAATATCTTCTCGTTTTTCATCTTTCATAGGATACCTATTAATTATTTTTTATAAATAGAATTGAAATATGTTCTATTTATTTTATACTATTAATATGTTTTAAATATAATATAAATGTTTCATATGAAACAGTTGAACATGAAACAATTATTTTAAAAATAGTTATTTTTTCTATTTGATTATAATATTGAAAAATAAAAAGAAAATAAAGTTAATTGAACTTATTATAAAAAAAGAAAGTTAAATTTTTAATAATAAAAAAGTAAATTATAAAATTTAGTTAGGTATTTGATTCAGAACCAGATTTTACCCCTACAAGTGATGCTAAAATAGCGATTATACATGCGATTACAGCTATTATACATGCCATTTGTGAACTTTGCATAAGTAATGGATAGTATTTTGGAATGATTGGAACATTTCCCATGATTATTGCAAATATGACAGTGAGCATACCTAAACTCATTGTTTGTCCTATAACTCTTACAGCAGAGAGTGATGCAGATGCAGATGGGGTTTCTTCTTTTGGAACATTTCCCATGATTGCATTTGTATTTGGGGAAGAGAATATTCCAAATCCTACACCTTGTAAGAACATAGATATGGAAATTACAAGGATTGAAGTGTTTTTATCTAAGAAACAGAGTATTCCAATAGCTATTGTAACAAGTGTCATTCCTATTGCAGATAATATTTGTGGAGTTATTTTATCAGATAATCTTCCAGAGAATGGTGATACAATAGTCATCATAAGTGGACAGATAATTAAGATTATTCCAGATGTTTGTGAATCAAGTCCCATTATGTATTGGAAGTGATAGTTAAGTATGAAAGTAATTACAAATGTTGCAAAATAGCTAATAAGTGAAGCTATGTTTGCAGATAAAAACTTTTTATTTTTAAATAATCTGACATTAAATACAGGATTTTCTACTTTAAGTTCAATAATTGTAAATCCTATGAGTAAAATTCCACCAACAATAAGGGATATAATACCAATTAAGTCGTTTAATGATGTGAATCCAAAAATAAATAACATGATTCCAATAGCATAAACACCACAACCTAATTTATCAAGAGATTCACTTGTAAAGTCATTCCATTCATCTTTAATAGCTAACATAAGAATATATGCAATAATAAGGAATGGAACAGTTATTGAGAATATACTTTCCCAACCAAAGTTGTAAGTTAATATACCTCCAATTACAGGAGCAAATGAAATACCAATATAAACTCCTGCAATACTGATTCCTAATGATGTACCTCTTTTTTCAGCAGGAACAGCAGCTCCAATTAATGCAATAGATGCTACATTTAATAATGCACCACCAATTCCTTGAAATGCTCTAAAAAATAGTAAAATATACTGGGAATTAGCAAGTGCAGAACCAATAGATCCAATTATCATTAAAATTAAACTAATTTTCACAGATTTTTTCAATCCCCATTTTCCAGATAATTTACCAAAAGGAATTGAAAACATAGCTATTACAAGTAAAAATATTGATGCAGTCCAATTTTGAATAATATTACTCATTCCTAATGACCTTGCTATTTCAGGAAGTGCAACAGAAACTACATTAGAAAGATAAGCAGAGAAAACACAGATAAAGAATACTACAAATGTAATGTATTTTCCTAAATTATTTTCATTTATATTAATCATTTTATCAACTGCTAATTTTATTAATAATAGCTATTTTCTATTATTTACTTTTATTTTATTATTCATGTAAGATTATGCTAATTCTAAAGACTTAAAACCAGTCTTTAGAGGATGCAATAACTTCGTCAACTATTTTATTTGCAGATCCAATGTAAGTATGTGGGTCCATGATTTTTTCTACATCTTCAGGGCTTAAGAATTTACTTGCTTCTTCATCAGCTAAAATAAGGTCTTTAAGGAGTAATTTTTCTTTATTTGCACGGATAGCATTTTTACGTGCTATTGCATATGCAGTTTGTTTACCCATTCCAGCTCTGGTCATTTCAGCCATTAATCTTTCAGCCATGACTAAACCATTAGTGAAGTTTAAGTTTCTTTCAATATTTTCATCATAGAAGATGAGATTATTCATAAGTTTAATTGTAAGGTTAAGGATGTAATCAGTTAAGATACATGCTTCAGGGAACATGATTCTTTCACAAGAAGAGTTTGTAAGGTCTCTTTCGTGCCAAAGAGGGTTGTTTTCCATAGCTGCTAAAACATAAGATTTGATAATTCTTGCAACACCACAGATACGTTCTGCTGTGATTGGATTCATTTTATGTGGCATAGTACTACTACCAACTTGTTTTTCAGGGTCAAAGTATTCCCCTACTTCTTGAAGTTCAGTTCTTTGTAAGTTTCTAATTTCAAGAGCAATTTTACTTAAAGTAGTAGAAAGGTTTGCTAAAGCCATAATAAATTCAACATGGTTATCTCTTTGTACAACTTGGTTTGTAATTGGAGCAGGTTTTAATCCTAAGATTTCAGATACTCTTTTATGAACTTCCCAACCTTGTTCTCCAAGAGCTGCAGTAGTTCCAACAGCACCATCCATCATACCAACACAAACATTATCTTTTGCATTTAATAATCTAATATATTGTCTGTGAAGTTCATCTGCCCAAATAGCAAATTTCATACCATAAGTAGTTGGTAATGCATGTTGACCATGAGTACGTCCAATACAAACTTTATCTTTATTTTCCTCAGCAAGTTTTAAAATAATTTTAGTTAATCTTTCGATTTTCTCTTCTAAAACTTCAATAGAATCTTTTAATAATAATGAATTACTACTATCAACAATATCATTAGAAGTAGCTCCAAAATGAACATATTCTCCAGCTACTCCATCACAAACTTCAGTAATTCCTTTAGAAAGTGATGCAATATCATGCTTAGTTTCAGCTTCAATTTCATTCACACGTTCTAAAGTAACATATTCAATTTTTGCCTTTCTAACAATCTCATCTGCATATTCCTTTGGAATAATTCCAAGTTCGCCTTCAGCTTGAGCTAATGCAGATTCAATATCTAACATTCTTTGATGTTTATTTGCTTGTTCCCATATTCTTTTCATTTCAGGGGTTCCATATCTAAATTCAATAGGATGAATTGCCATTTATATTCTCCATTTTTTTAATTAAATTTTATTTTTATAATTTTTATAATTTTTATAAATTTATAAATTTTATAATTTAATCGATTTTTGATTAAATATTTACTAAATATTAATACAATAATAAATTAAAACTAAGAAAACATTTATATATTATGTAGTATAATTTTAACATATGGAATGTATTTTTTACATTTTTACATTTTTTACATTTTTTTTAATGTAAGTTGGTGTAAGTTTATGTAAGCTATGTAATTAATGTAACTGATGTAATTAATGTAAATAAAATATTAATTCTATTATGTGTTTGGAGAGATTATATGAAGACATTTGTTAGATATTTGAGGCAAGAAAAAGGAATCAGCCAAAAGGATTTTGCTGATATGATAGGTGTGTCTCGTCAAACTATAAGTGCTTTAGAAAATGGTCGTTATAATCCTTCATTGTTGTTGGCTTATAAGATAACTAAACTTTTAGAATGTGATTCAATTGAAGATGTTTTCGTTTTTGATGAAAATGATTTATAATTTATGAAAATGTGTTCGTTGGATTTATAAATATATGTGAGGAATTTCATGACTTTAGATAGTTATAAAGACGCTATGGAATATAGTGCTCAAGATGGTAAAAGATTAATAAAACTAGGTATTATTTGTTTATTTAATTTTTTAATTTTACCAATATTTTTACAATTAGGATACTCTTATAGAGTAACTAAAGTTGCTGTTAAAGGAATGATAAATGGAGATGATGCATTACCTGATTTTAGTGATGCTATTTCTATGTTTATAGATGGATTGAAAATATTTGTTGTTAAATTTGTATACATTATTGTCCCTATAATTATATTTGCTGTATTTATGTGGGCTGGAAGAGCAGTTGGTGGATCTGCAGGTGGAATAATTACTGGTATTGGAGTTATTTTAACTGTTGTTATCGGTGTTGTTGCTTATATTTTATCTGATCTTGCTGTTTGTCATATGGCTGCTGAAGATGAAGCTTTATCAACAGCTTTTGATATTAAATCTTTACGTGCTATTGCAAAATCTATTGGATGGTTAAGACTTATTGGATTCTATATAGGATTACTCTTAATAATGTTAATTATTACTCTTGTAGTAATATTAGTTTTAGTAATTCTTTTCACTATATTTGGAATATTTGGTAGTGCTCTTGCTGGTGGTGCTGGATTAGTTGGTGTTCTTGGTGTAGGATTTATTGTAATGTTTGCAATATTCTGCTTTATTGTAGGTCCTTTCTTATCAATATTCGAAGCACGTTCCATTGGGCTTGTTTACAACCTTAAAGAATAGATGATGTATATTACTGATTAATTTAATTGATTATAAGGTGATTTTATGGCAAGTATTACTGATAATTTAAAAGATGGATTAAAATATCCATTATATGAACCTAAAAAAATAGGTCTTTTAGCAGCATTATACTGTATTATATTTGCATTATTCTTTGCTTCTCTTTATGTATTTATTGGTTCTTTAGAACAAGCTGTAAATGTACATATGTTAGTAGAAGGTAGTAAAATGTTACCTACTTTCCTTTCAAGTTCAAGTATTGCTGAAATAATTATATTTTTAATTATTTCTGTAATAGTTTCATTATTTATTACTGGATATTTATATGAAATTATTAAATTCACTATTGAAGGTAAAAACAATCTTCCTAAATTTGATAATTTTAAAAATATGTTTATAAATGGTGTTAAAGTAACTGTTGTAATGATTGTTTACTCAATCGTACCATCTATTCTTTCTAATATCAGTGTAAAATTATCCAGTTCTCAACCTACTATTGCATTGGTAGTTGGAATTATAGCTATTATATTAGGTATTATTTTAATTCTTATGGGAATTATGGCTGTTAATAATATGGCTGCAAATAACAATAATTTTAAATCTGCATTTGACCGTAAAGGAATTTTAGCACTCATCTCTTCTATTGGATGGATTAGATTCATTGGAGCTTTAGTATTCTTAGCTTTAGTTGGACTTATTATATTATTTGCTGCTTTATTTGTATCCTTTATTATAGCTATTATCTTATCATTTGCAGGTGAAATAGGAAGTTACATTGGATTATTCATTGCACTTATTATATTAGTCTTAGTAATTTCTTATTTAGAAATAGTTACATACCGTTTCTATGGATCTTTATATAAAGAAGCTATTAAAGAATAAATAAACTTTTAAGAGATTTTAATAATCTCTTACTTTCTTATTTTTTTATTTTTATAACATTTTTTAATAATATTAAATTAGCTATTTTTTAAATAATTCT
>JAKSUE010000319.1 GCA_024409165.1 archaeon | reverse complement strand
TTATAAAAAGTATGTTGAAAGTTCTAAATTGCCAGAAGAACTTACAGAGGATTCCAAAGAGTTTAAAGAATTAGAAAGACTAATAGATATAAATGTTGAAAAATATTATAAAAAACATACTAATATTGAATATAAAAGTGAGTGGGACAACCCCATAGCTGTTTTAAAAGAATTACTGGACGATTTGAGCATAGCAATAAAATACAATCGTGAACCTGACATAAACGGCGAAAAAGAATTAGACAAAATAATAAACAAATATAAAAATAAACAATCCTCCAAATTTGAAACATTTGAAGAATTATTAGAAGCAATAGAAACAAGGTTTGATACTGAATCAGAAGATAAATTAAATGAGTTTCATAGTAAAAAAGATTTTTTAAAGTTAATAACCGATTCAGAGATAAAATATAATGTTAAAGCAGTAGATGAAGAGCTTTATAATCACTATGAAGAATTAAAAAAGATATTAAATAAGAAAGAGGATTATTTATATTTTTACAACAGTTATAAAAATAAATTTGATGATGACATTATAAAATGTATTCATCCAATTATTAGAAGAAAAAATAAACTTATTCTAACAAGTAAATTTGAAAATGATACTGAATTAAGAGACGAACTAATTGAATTCCTTGATAATAAAAAAGAAAACCACGAAGGAGTTATATTAAGTATATATGCAATACTAAAAAACCTTGATTGTCCTGACAAAAGAATTTTAAATTATATTAATGACTTAATAAAAGATTGTAGTAGTCCTATTAATGAATATACAGAACAAGAAATTAAAGAAATAATCAATATATTAGCTAACCGTGATTTTGTAAGGTTTAATGAATATAACGCTGTAATTAATGCAAACATGGAAGACATAGAGCTTATAAAAGCAAACATAGAAAATCAAAGAATAGTTAATAGACTATTAGGCTATAAAAAAAATATAGAACTTGTTAATGGGATGTTCCGTTATAAAATATATTCTGGTGAAGATTACATAGAACAGCTATTAGAATACTTAGAATCCAAAGATTCGAAAAGCGGAAAAGTTGAAAGAAACACACAATTAGCCCGTATAGAACTATCTAAGGTTTTAGGGGAGGAAATGGATGTAGTAAGAAGAGAAAAAATAGGAACAACCTATATACTACACTACCCTACTAATTCGTACATTAAAATAGAACATGACGAACTTATTAAACTAATAGAGAATAGAATAGATAGAAAATATTTAATAGGTGATGACGATTTAAATACAGCCATTAAACACTTATCTAAAAGAATTAAACCAAGTTTCAACATTATTAAACTTAATAATTGCCTGATAGACATGAATACAGTAGAAAAAGTTGAAACAGACAAACCTGTACTATGTTTATTGGATTTACCGTACGATTACAACCCCGAAGCCAAAAGTGAAGTTGTAGATAACTATTTATGGAGTAGTCTATACGATACTGATGACGAAACAACAAAAAAGAAAATACAAGGATTATACGAACTATTAGGCTACTTATTAACAAGTGGGAACAAAGAAGAAATATTATTATTCCTCGTAGGTAAAAAAGGAGGGGGAAAATCCGTATTAGGACAAATAATAACAGCCCTCGTAGGAGG
>JAKSUE010000318.1 GCA_024409165.1 archaeon | reverse complement strand
AATGGATTTGAGTTAATTAATTAATGTTTAAGATTAAAATAAATTAATTTTTAGAAAAATAATGGAGATTTTTTAAAATGATTGTAAACGATTGGTGTTCATATTGTGGTGAATGTGCTGGTGTTTGCCCTAGAAACTGTATTCAAGTTAGAGAAACTTCTTTAGTATTTTCTGAAGAATGTAATGAATGTGGAATTTGTGTTACTGCTTGTCCATTAAAAGCTTTAGAATTATAGTTTTATATGGATTAATAATCTTTAGAATTAAGTTTTATATATGAATTATTAATTTTTATTTATTATATGATTAATTTTATTAGGTGTTTATTATGATTAAAACTGATGTATTAGTTGTTGGATCTGGCCCTGCAGGTTCCCTTGCTGCTCGTTATGCTGCTATGGGTGGGGTAGATGTTATTCTTATTGATAAAAAATCTGAAATTGGTGCTCCTAAAAGATGTGCTGAAGGTGTATCTAAAGAAGGGCTTGCAAAAGTTGGTGTTGAACCAAATCCTCGTTGGATTGCAAAAGAATTAGATGGAACTCGTTTAGTTTCTCCTGATGGAACTTCTGTTTGGATTACTTCTGAAAAAGCTAAATTACCTGAATCTGGTTATATTTTAGAAAGAAAAGTCTTTGATAAATTTATGGCTATGGAAGCTGCAAGAGAAGGAGCAGAAATTAAAATTAAGACTTTAGCTAAAGGATTAAGAAGAGAAGATGATGGAACTATTACTGTAGAATGTGAATCCTTTGGAAAAGACTTTGATATTAATGCTAAAATTGTTATTGGTGCAGATGGTCCTGAAACTCATATTGGTAGATGGGCTGGTTTAAAATGTGCTACTCCTGCTAAAAAAATGGAATCTGGTATTCAATTTGAAATGTGTAATGTTGAATTCGAGAAAGATGATGTTATTGAATTCTACTTTGGTACTGATGTTGCACCTGGTGGATATGCTTGGATTTTCCCTAAAGGAGACGATATTGCTAACGTAGGTTTAGCTATTCTTGCACCACTTGCTGAAAAATCTGCTTACGAATACTTAGTTGATTTCGTTGCAAACTGTCCAGCTACTAAAAACGCTCAAGCTGTTGAGTTAAATGTAGGTGGAGATCCTGTTGGTGGACTTGTTAAAGAAATGCACGGCGATAACATTATGTTATGTGGAGATGCTGCAAGTCAAGTAAACCCATTAACTGGTGGAGGAATTAACTCTGCTATGCTTGGTGGTATGCTTGCTGGTCAAACTGCTGCTGAATCTATTAAAGCAGGTGACTACTCTAAAAAATTCCTCAAAAAATACGCAGACCGTGTAGATGAAGAAATGGGTCATGAAATGAACAAATACTTAAAAGTATGTGAATACTTATTATCTTTATCTAACGAAGATTTAAATAAAATCGCAGTTGCTTTCCAAGACGTCGACTTTGAAAGAGTAAGTACCACTTTAATTGTAAAAACTTTATTCAAAGTAGATAAAAAAGCATTATTAAAATTAGGTAAATTATTCTAAATTTACCATTTAAATTAAGTAATTAGGTAAATTATCTAATTTACTTATTTTATTTTTTTATTTTTTCACTTATTTTACATTATTTTATTTTTTTATTTTATAAT
>JAKSUE010000317.1 GCA_024409165.1 archaeon | reverse complement strand
TAAATAATATAATATATAAATTATAAAAAATAATTAAAATATAAAATATTATGAAGATGATTAAATAATAAATTTAATTTAAATGTGAGGAATTAAAATGAAAGCATTAATATTAAGTGCCGGTGAAGGAACACGTATGAGACCTCTCACCCTCACAAAACCTAAAACTATGCTCCCAGTTGCAGGAAAACCAATTATTCAATATAATATTGAAGCTCTTAGAGATTGTGGAATTAAAGATATTCTTTTAGTAGTTGGATATAAAGAGGAAATTGTAAGAGACTACTTTAAAGATGGTAGTGACCTTAAAGTAAATATTAGCTACCAAACACAAGAGAATTTAGATGGTACTGCAAATGCAATTAGCTATGGTAAAGACTTTATTGATGATAGTTTAATTGTATTAAATGGAGATATTATTCTTGATTCTGAAATCTTATCTGAAATAATTGAAGATTATAATGAATCTAAACCAGATACTTTAATGGTTATTAAAGAAGTTGAAGATCCAAGTGCATTTGGTGTTGTTGAATTAGATGGAGAAAATATCATCAATATTGTAGAAAAACCTAAAAAAGAAGAGGCACCAAGTAATTTAATTAATGCAGGAATCTACATCTTCAATAAAGATATCTTTGATAAAATTGATAAAACCGAAGAATCTCCAAGAGGAGAATACGAAATCACAGATTCATTAGCTATGCAAATTGAAGACAATAAAACTATCAAAGGCCATATAACCGATAAAGAATGGATGGATATTGGAAGACCTTGGGAACTTATTGAAATTAATGAACAGTTACTTGAAAATACAAAAACCAATATTAAAGGAACTATTGAAAAAGGAGTAACTATTCACGGAGAACTCTTCTTAGATGAAGGAAGTATTATCCGTTCTGGTGTTTATATTAAAGGTCCTGTCCATATTGGTAAAAACTGTGATATCGGCCCTAACTCTTATATTCGTGGAAAAACTTACTTTGCAGACAATGTACATGTAGGAAATGCTGTAGAAATTAAAAACACAATTATTATGGAAAACACTAATGTAAGTCACTTAACTTATGTTGGAGACTCTGTATTAGGTTCTAATTGTAATATTGCAGCAGGAACTAACATTGCAAACTTACGTTTTGATAATAAAACTGTAAAAACCAGCATTAAAAATAAAAAAGAAGATACTGGTAGACGTAAATTAGGAGCTATTGTTGGAGACGGTGTAAAAACTGGAATCAACTCAAGTTTAAGCCCAGGTATTAAAATAGGTACCGAAGCAACAATTGGTTCTGGAGTTTTATTATACGAAGACCTTGGTTCCAGAATGAGAGTTCTCGTAGAACAAGAACATATCATCACAAAAAAAGACGAAGAACAAAAGTCTTTAGATGATCATTAATTAATATAATTATTAACTAAATTAAGTAGAATTAATTTTCTACTTAAACTTATTTTTTTAATAAATTAATTAAAAAATATTAATTAAACTTATTTTAAACAATGATACTATGAAAATTAAAGAAAGTGTTAAAATATTCCCTGGTGCTTATGTAATCGGAGATGTTGAAATTGAAGAAGATTGTTCTATTTGGTATGGAGCAGTTATAAGAGGAGATAGAGGAACTATAAAAATAGGAAAAGGTTCTAATGTCCAAGATA
>JAKSUE010000316.1 GCA_024409165.1 archaeon | reverse complement strand
ATCCCCAATCCCCAATCCCCAATTTAAAATTAAATAAATTATTAAAATAATTTATCAATAACAATATAAATTTAGTTTTAATTATATATAAAATTTTATATTTGATTATAGGAACTTATAGTTAATTATTTCTTCCTATGCCTGATTTTTACACCAATACCATTAGTTGCATTTTCCATTTCGCGACCAGTTAAAGCAGCTTTTCCAACAGCTACAACTTCACCTTTTCTAACAACAACTACTTCGTCTTTAGGAATAATGCTATGATCTGCTTTAACAATTCCAGGAGCAAATAATGAATTAGTTTTTAAATCAAAATCAATTTCAACAACTTTAATACCTAATTCTGCAAGACGTCTTCCACCTTCTAAATTAAGAGAATATAATCCAACATCTCTATTTAAAAGAGCTAATTGTTTACCATCAGCATAAATATTTCTATGATATCTACCCTTAGCTACAACATCATCTGTAATAATCGCCTCAGCAGCTTCACCAAATTGATATTTAGCTATTGATCTAAGTTCATTAAGAACTCTATCTCGACGTTTTACTTTAGGATATTTTTTAAGAGCCATTCTTAAATTATAAATAGAATCAGGAGCAGTTGGTTTACCATCTTGACATACATAAGTACAATCATCAAGATACTCACGACAAACTTCCTCATAACCTCCATGAACATTAGCAATAACATCTTTACCTTTTACATATTCACGAAGTAACTCTCCAGCTATTTTAATCTCTTCATGAGACCATTCACCAGAAACAGTAACATCATAAGATTGAATAGGGAATGTATTTTCCATTTCTCTTGGACAAATACCAAATGGAGAAGTTACAATAACTTCCTGATAACCTTTAGTAGCTCTTTTAAATTTTTGATGAGATTTAGAATTAGAATAAGGCTTTTTCATACTACATGGAAGAACAACAACTACATCACCTAAAGGTTTCATCATAGTCATCCTTTCTCTCCATCTAACTGCCTCAGGTCTATATAATGACTCATCAACTGAACAAATAACTTTCATTTTAAATCACATATATTAAATAATATTAATTAATCAAATTTAGAAACCAATTCTTTATGAATAACCTTAATTTCATCAATTGAAGGATGGTTTTCACCTAATTTTCTTTTCCACTTATTTATTGTAAAATCAACACTTACCTCATCAGCACCATTATATAAATTATCACTATGAGACACAATTCTCTCTTCTAAAGTCTCAGGCACATAACTTTTAGGAGGTAAATTTAATTTTATAGCTTCTTCTTTTGAAATACCAGTACCAATGTGACGTTCTACAATTAAACAAATTTCTTTAGAAAATCCTAATTCTTCAAGCATTTTTGCCCCAATAATCGCATGTTCAATTGAATTAGTCTTAGAACGACCAATATCATGAAGTAATGCTCCTGTTTTAATAAGATCTTTATCAACATCATCAAAATTAGAAGCAATTTCTAAAGCTTTATTAGAAACCCCTATAGAATGATTAATAACCCATTCTGGACAATTTACTTCTTTTAAAAGTTTAATTTCCATAAAACATCACAAAAATAATCATATTAACAAAAATAGTAAAAAGAAAAATAATGATTATAATTTTAATTAAATTCCTCTTAAATTAACTACTAAGTAAAATAACTAAATTAGAATAACTAA
>JAKSUE010000315.1 GCA_024409165.1 archaeon | reverse complement strand
AATAAAAAGAACTGTAAAATCAAATATATCATAAAATAATTAAAAATTAATAAATAATAAAATTATTTAAAAAAAAATAATTTAATCTTTTTTCTTTTTAAAGATAGTTTTTAATCAATGAAGTTTTTAATATTATTTATTCTCTAGTGTTTAGTCGTTTCTAATTATTTAAATTTTTAATATTATTTAACTTTTTAAAGTTTATTTTTTCTTTTTTTTCTCTTCTTTCATGGCTTTTAGAGCAGCTTTAGTTAATTTTTCGTCTTTTTTACTACCTTTATTTACTGCTTTAATAATACCTACAGCAACAGTTCTTTTCATGTCTCTTACAGCAAATCTTCCAAGAGGTGGATATTCTGAAAAAGTTTCGCAAACAAATTGTTTTTGTGGAGTCATTTCTACTAAAGCAGAATCACCGTTTTTAATAGCTTTTGGTTCTTCTTCTTGTGTTTTACCAGTCCTTCTATCAATTTTATTTATAAGTTTTTCAAATTTAATTGCAATATGAGCAGTATGGCAATCAACTACTGGACAATAACCAGCTTTAATTTCATTTGGATGATTCATAATAATAACTTGAGCAGTAAAAGAACTAACTTCTTTAGGTGGATCGTTTTTACTGTCTCCAACGACCATTCCTCTTTTAATATCTTTAAGAGTAACACCTTTAACGTTGAATCCAACATTATCTCCGGGAATGGCTTCTTCGAGATTAGTATGATGCATTTCAACAGTTTTGCATTCTGTTGTAATACCAGCGGGGGAAAAGTAAACAAGCATTTTTGGTTTCAAAATACCAGTTTCTACTCTACCACATGGAACAGTACCAATACCAGTAATTTTATAAACATCTTGTAAAGGAAGTCTGAGTGGTTTATCTAATGGTCTTTCTGGTTTTTTTAAATTATCAAGAGTATTAATAAAGGTGTGATCTATCCATGGCATTTTTTCGCTTGGTTCACAAAGATTATCTCCAGTCCATCCTGAGTAAGCGACATATTGAACTTGATCTGGTTTAAATCCTGTTTTTTTAAGGAAACGTGCCATTTCTTCCTTTATTTCATTATATCTATCTTGGGAATATGGAGGTTCAGTTGTATCCATTTTATTTACAGCTACAATAACTTGTTGGATACCCATAGTTTTAGCAAGGAGGGCATGTTCTCTTGTTTGTCCATTTTCAGAAAATCCTGCTTCAAATCCTCCTTTTGTTCCATCAATAACAAGAATAGAAGCGTCAGCTTGGGAAGTACCAGTAATCATATTTTTAATAAAATCTCTGTGTCCAGGGGCATCAATAATTGTGAAGTAATATTTTGAAGTTTCAAATTTCCAAAGAGTAATATCAATAGTAATACCTCTTTCTCTTTCAGCTTTTAATTTATCTAAGACCCAAGCATATTTAAATGAACCTTTACCCATGTTGGTAGATTCTTTTTCGAATTTTTCAATGATACGAGGGTCAATACCACCACATTTATAGATTAAATGACCAGTTGAGGTTGATTTACCAGCATCGACGTGACCGATAACGACTAAGTTAATATGTACTTTTTCTTTTCCCATATTTTAAAAGATAAATAATTAATTCATTCTATGTTATATAGAAATATATCTAATGATAAAAAAAATAATAAATAAAAATATTAATTAATTTATTTAAAAATAATAATT
>JAKSUE010000314.1 GCA_024409165.1 archaeon | reverse complement strand
TCCTTTAATTTTTACTAAAAATTTTATCTTTCATTTTTTTAACATAACTATTAATTATTTTAACTATTTTTTCATAAAGTGTTCATTTTATTAATGCTATCTTTGTTTTAATTAGTTTTAATTTTTAACTCACATTTATGTTCTTTGTTGGTCTATATGTATAGTTTACTATATCATATTTTAATCATATTTTATCCTTTTTTTATCATTTTTTAGTAAAAATTATTTTAAAAATCATCTTATTTTAATAAGGATAAATATAAAATGCAGCACGCCCATAATTCTTTAATTTCATCTTTTTATTATTTATATTCAAATCCTCATTAAAAAGTGGTTTAATTATTAAAGTACAATCTAACTCATCTCTTAATTTCATAATTGCCTCTTGTATTTCAAAAGGAGGTCTAATTGAAAAAATTATATCTGCACCTTTATAAATTTCTAAATCTGGATTAAAAACATCATCTTTTATAGTCTCATCATTAGCAGGATCAATATCAGTCATTATCAATTCTACATTATCTTTTTCTTTTAAATAATTAGAAACACCCTGAAACTTCCCAACACCTACTTCAACAACTTTAGTAATGTCTTTATCATTCTCATCACATAAAATGTGTAAAACAATTATATAAAACAATTATTTAAAATAATTTTATAAAATAATTATATAAATCAGTTATATAATATATTATTTATAAATATTTTTAAATAAATTGAATATCCTATGAATAAATCCAATTATAAACCGTGGAAATATGTATATTAGAGAATTTTTACCTTCAGATTTAGCTAGAGTTTATGAAATTGAAATTAACTCATTTTCAGAACCATATGATATTAATATGCTTAAAGGATTATCTAATATTGGTGCTGGATTCTTAGTAGCTGTTGAAGATGGTATTGTTGTTGGTTATATTATTTTCTGGTTAAAAGAAGAGAATCTTGGCCATATTATTTCTCTTGCTGTTGATGAAAAATTTAGAAGTCAACATATTGGAACTAAATTATTAATTATGGCTGTAAATGTTCTTAGAAACTGTAATATATTTAAAATTACATTAGAAGTCAGGGTAAATAATGTGGTGGCAGTTGACTTCTATAAAAAGTTTGGTTTTGAAGTGGAACGTCAAGTTCCTAAATATTATAATGATGGTGAAGATGCACTAATCATGTATTTAGATGTTGCATCTTTATCCAATTAATTTTTATTGTTATTATTTTTAATTTTATTATATTTTTATTATATTTTTATCTTATTTTTTAATTTTATTAGATAGCTTCATCTTTGATTTCAAGAACCCATTTTAAAGTGTCTAATCTTATATCATTAGTCCAAATCATAGCTTGAACTTGTCTTTTTTCATTCATTTCATTATCTAAACTTGCAGCAGCATATTTTTCATTTAATTCAACCGCTCTTGCTTCAAATTTTTCAACTAAAGATTTTATTTTATCTTCACTTTGACCAAGAGTACTTTGTAACATAATTAATTGTAATTCAGATCCTGCAAGCACTACTTTAAGTTCATTGGATATGTTATCTTCTTCTGCTTTTATTCCTTCTACAGTATTATGTAAATCTTCTATTTTTTCAGTTATTTCTTCTTTTGATAACATTTTTTCACCTTTTTTATTTTTATTAAATAATTTTATTTTTAATTATAATCAATTATA
>JAKSUE010000313.1 GCA_024409165.1 archaeon | reverse complement strand
AGTAATAATTATCAAAATATAAAATTACTTTAAAAACCAACATATATTTTATAAAGTTTAATACTCTCTTAAAAAAAATAAAATTAAAGTTTAATTTGTAATAAAAAACTTAAAAAAAGTATTAATAGCACTCTATAAAAAAGAGCCTTAGGGGGGATTCGAACCCCCGACTTCTACCTTACCAAGGTAGCGCTCTACCAGCTGAGCCACTAAGGCAAAATCGGATGTAATAAAAATTATAAAAAAGTGCAAGGGAAGGGATTCGAACCCTCGAAGGCCTACACCAGAGGATCTTAAGTCCTCCCCCTTTGGCCGCTCGGGCACCCTTGCATAACAACAACATTAATATGTTGTATTTCATAATATATAAACTTTATGTTAAAAATTATGAAATTTAATATCAAAACAATGAAAATACAGAAATTTAAGTAATTTATCCTAAATTTATTAAAAAATTATATAAACAACAAGATAAATATTTTAAAATAATATATTTATAACATAAAAATATAAAATAAAAAAATAAATTAATAAATTAATACATTAATCATTAACAAAATAAATAATAACTTACATATTAAATAAATAAATAAAAAAATTAACAATAAAGTGATAAAATGGAAATAGAAGCTGATTTATGTGGGGTTTGTGAAAAATGTATTCCTGCATGTCCCCATGGATTAATTCAAAGAATAGGATATTCAATGAAAGTTAAAGAAGGATGTGTAAATTGTGGAGAATGTTATAATTCATGTCCTTTAGGTGCTATATTCTTAGATGAATAACTACAATCATCAAAATCCTAAAAATAATTTTTAATAATAAACAATAGGAAATAAAAATAAAAAATAATAATTTACACAATTAAAGGAAGAATATTTATGAAATCTAAACTTACAATAATAGATATTTTAATAATAATCTGTATTGTTTGTGCTGTTGGTTTTGCAGTATTTCATATGACCACTGATAGTGATAGTGGATCTGCAGTTAGTTTTGATTCATCAACAATAAACAAACTTCCAGAAAATTATTTAAATTTCTATAAAGATGGATATATAATTACAAGTCAAGTTGTTGGTACAAACTCAAGTAGTGGGGAAAAAGTCTCATTAAATGGTACAGTTGTAGGTGTTGTAGATGATAAAGGAGTAGATGTGAAAGTCTTAATAAATAACAATGGAAATGTCTATGTCGCAGGATTATACAAAGATGTTCCAGAAGTAGACATTTACATTGACCAAATCAGTTTAGAAACTACAGGAGAAAAATACAAAAATGTTAAAGAGATAACTATTTCTCCAAAAACAATTTCAACACTTAATGATTTAGTATCTGGACTTGATAATAATACTAATTATGAAATAAGCACAGATATAGCAGTAGCTGAAATAGATAGTATTAGTTGTCAAGAATTATTTAATAAATTAGACCAAATTAAACAACCGAGAATAGTAACTACAAATAAACCTACTAATTTAATAAAAATAGTCAGAGCTAACTCTCAAACAATGAGTGTAGCTAATCCAATTCTTGGAAATATTAATGGTCAAACTAATGAAATTACAATAAGAATCTATGATTGTAATGATAATTATATCAATAAATTAAAAGCAAATTATGATGTTATTAATGTAAAAGATATAACTTAATTAATTTAATTTAATTTTAATAAAATAAAA
>JAKSUE010000312.1 GCA_024409165.1 archaeon | reverse complement strand
CCTATTAACGTATAAAAAAATTTTTATTAAAGCATTATTGTATAATTATTCATTTATAATTTATAAAATATAAAGTTTACTTTAAATTTATTTTATATTTATCAAGTACAATTGATAAAATGTTAATAAAAAGAAAAAAATAAAAGAAAATAAGATAATAAAAAATAAAAAAATTAAAAGAATAAACTGAATAATTTAAGAGTAATTTTCACTTATCCATTTTTTAGGTATTGGGAGTGCTGAAGCGATTAAACATGCTATACCCAACCAAATAATACTTGAAATTGGGAAACATAAGAATAAAAGAGCTAAAACAAGTAATGGTCTACGTTGAATTGATGCTAAAGTTGCTGCTGTAGTTATTGATACACAGAACATTGGGTCAATACCACTGAATAATGCGATACCATATCCTAATGCGATTCCTGCAAATATACATGGGAAGAAATGTCCTCCTTTCCAACCAAAATTAAGACATAAGGGAGTTAGAATACATTTAATTAATCCTATTGCAATTAAAATAATTACTGCCATACCTTGCCAGTTATCCATTAGTATAAATGAATTAGATTCACCTGAAAATAGAACTAATGGTAAAATACTACCTAAAATACCTAATATAATCCCTGCAATGACAGGTTTAAGTACTGTGTAATCTTTTAATTTATCACTTAAATTACTAAAAGCATATTCTCCAAAATGGAATAATAAGCCACCAATATAACCTATAATCAAACAAGGAATTATCCATAATACATCTGAAAGTTGAAGTGTTATTGCTGTAAAACGAGGCAATCCCATACCTCCAGGAAATATTGAATTTAATAAAATAAATGCTCCAAATGATCCTAAAGCAGATGCTGTATATAATATGAATTTAACTTCTTTTCTAAAAGTATATTCTTTAGGATTGTATTCATTATAAAGTTCTTCATTTGTATCTCTATAAAATACTCCAGATACTCCAGAAACCATACCAATTATAGGAGTTCCAAAAATAGAAGATACAGCTGCAGATACTGTGATTTCAGGCAAATTAATAATTCTTATTCCTGCTTTTTTAAGAGCATTATTTAATCTAGTACATAAATCTACAACAATACCAGTTAAACCTGCTTCAGGCCCTATTGATCCCCCAAATATAATAGGTAATAAGAATGCAATAACTGCTCTAAATAGATTATCATATTTAAATTCACCTTTAGTTTCCACTATTTCCACAATTTCATTGATTGTATGAAGATTATTTCCATAATATTTAGTAAATAAACCAATACAAATACCTCCAACAACACATATTATCAAAGGCATCCAATAAAAATTAGCAAGGGTAAAAGTAGTTTCCCAAATTAAATCAGTCAAAACTAAAGATAATCTAAAAATAGACCAAACAACAACACCAACAATAAAACCCATAATTAATGCGAAAAGAATCATACCTAAACTACTTTTTTTACTTTCATTTTCTTTATTAGAATCAATACTTACAATAAGAGGCTTTTCTTCTTTTTTATCTTGTTTTAAAGTTTTATCATTTAATTTGAATTTATCTTTTAACCCCATTTTCAATCCTCATAGCAATAGTAAGATATTAAAATATAATAATTTAGTTTTTATATTAAAATAATTTAGTTTTTATATTAAAATATATTAATAATTTATTTTTTAATGAATAAAAGATTTTC
>JAKSUE010000311.1 GCA_024409165.1 archaeon | reverse complement strand
AATCATATTTTTAGCAATTTCCAGTACGGATTTATCCACTTCTTCTTTAGCAATTGATTTACCTTCTTCAATACCTTCTAATCTTGATTTTTTCATTTCACTATTATAAATTTCCATTACTATTTCCTTAAAAGGATCTCGTCCCATATCAAACACCTTTATAAGTTTATACTGCCAAAATTTGTCTTTAACAAAATGGTTTAAAAATTGAGATTGAGAGTATTTTAAAAAAATAAAAGGTTTAATAAAATAATATTAAACCTTTAAAAGAGCTAAAAACTGTTTTTCAGTAATTTTTGTAGAATTAATTACCTGCTCTTTAGTACATTTATTTTTAATCATATTCTTAGCAACTTCTAGCATAGATTTATCCCATTCTTCTTTATATTTTAATTTATTTTCTTCATTAGCAATTAATTTACCTTTTAATATTGCGTTTTCTATTTCACTATTATAAATTTCCATTACTATTTCCTTAAAAGGATCTCGTCCCATATCAAACACCTTTATAAGTTTATCCTGCCAAAATTTGTCCTTAACAAAATGGTTTAAAAATTGAGATTGAGAGAATTTAAAAAAATAAAAGGTTTAATAAAATAATATTAAACCTTTAAAAGAGTTAAAAACTGTTTTTCTGTAATTTTAGTACATTCCATAATATCTTTTTTACTAAAATTCTTATTAATCATATTTTTAGCAATTTCCAGTACGGATTTATCCACTTCTTCTTTAGCAATTGATTTACCTTCTTCAATACCTTCTAATCTTGATTTTTTCATTTCACTATTATAAATTTCCATTACTTTTTCCTCTAAAGGACCTGGACTCATATAAAACACCTTTCTAAGTTTATCCTTCCAAATTTCATCTTTAACAAAATGGTTTAAAAATTGATCTTGAGATGATCTTAAAAAAAGAAAATTCTTTTTATCTTCTTCATTATTCATGTCAAAATTTAAATTATTTGTTAATACTACAACATTATATAAGACTTCTTCAATTGGATATTTTGACCCATAAAATGGGAGCAAAGCCAATTCTGAGATGTCTTTTTTATTTAATTTTTCTTTATTTTTATGCTTTTCTATTAATTTTCTAAATATTTTATCTCCATCGATTGTTTTTAATGAATGTATATAAATAGGGTGTGATGCATCCTCATGAATTTTAAAGATTTTTATATAATTCCTTGTATCATAGGTAGATATGACAAATGTAAGTACATCTAATTTGTAGTTTTCTCCTATAATGTAAGCATATTTTGTATATCTCCTAACATCATCATCTTTTAATTGAGAACTATGGAATTCAAAATCGATGATTATGTTTTTATTAGTCATAACAACATAATCCATCCGATTTTCCTTGTACTCATTAATGAATTCTGTAGGAAGTACATCTTCCACTCTAAAATCATATTCCAGTTGTATTAAAAAACAATCTGCATAATCACTTACATATTCTTTTAAAAACTTATCATAAATATTGTGGGTGATCATTTCACCTCCAATAAATTTTAATTAACAATAATTTATCGGAGGTAATATATAAGTTTTTATCAAAAATAAAAGCACAATTGAAGTTATTTTGTAAAATTAAAGCCAATTAATAATTTTTTAATCAGTTGATAAAATTTAAATCAATTAAGAATAAAATAACCAATTTATAACAATTTTACAAACCAACCTAAATTTTACAATATAACAGCAATTTTACAACTCCAAT
>JAKSUE010000310.1 GCA_024409165.1 archaeon | reverse complement strand
CTTCTTAATTTATACATAATTATATTTATTAATCATAAGATAAAAAAATAATTACTGAAATTCATACAAAATACAAAATATAATATTTAAATAAAAAATAATTAAATAAAAATAACATATAATAAAAAACTGGTGTTTAGATGGTAAAAGTTATACTTGGAAAAACAGGTCTTGAAATTGAAAAAAATGGTTTTGGTGCACTACCAATTCAAAGAGTCGACTTTGATGAAAGTGCATATTTACTCAGAAAAGCTTATGAAAATGGTATTAATTTCATTGATACAGCAAGAGCATACACAGATAGTGAAGAAAAAATAGCTTATGCATTTAAAGGATGGAACAAAGAATATCCAAGAGAAAAAATCATATTAGCAAGTAAAACTCAAGGAGAAAATAGAAAAGACATAAGAGCTGACCTTGAAACTTCCCTTGATAAACTTGAAACTGATTATATTGACCTTTATCAAATCCATAATCCATCATTCTGTCCAACAGAAGGAGATGGATCTGGAGCTTATGATGAACTCTTTGATTTAAAAGACGAAGGTTTAATTAAACATATTGGATTCACCTCCCACAAATACGAACTTGCAGAAGAAGCAATTAAAAGTGGATTATATGAAACAATTCAATTCCCATTCTCCTATCTTACAGGCCCTAAAGAATTAGCTATTGTTGAAAAATGTAGAGCAGAAAACATTGGATTCATAGCTATGAAAGCAATGGCTGGAGGATTAATAAAAAGCTCCAAAGCAACCTACACCTACATAAACCAATTCCCTAATGTAGTCCCAATCTGGGGAATCCAAAGAGAATCAGAACTTGATGAATTCCTCTCATATATGAAAGAAAACCCTAAACTCGACAATGAATTATCAAAAATAATAGCTGAAGAGAGAAAAGAACTTCAAGGAGACTTTTGTAGAGGTTGTGGATACTGTGAACCTTGCCCACAAGAAATAGAAATATCAAAATGTGCAAGAATGTCACTATGGATTAGAAGATTCCCATCAGAACCATCACTCACAGAAGAAGCACAAGCACTGATGAAAAAAATTGAAAACTGTACAGAATGTGGAGAATGCCTCTCTAAATGCCCATACGAATTAAACATTCCAGAACTTCTTAAAAAGAATTATGAAGATTATAAGAATATTTTATCTGGTAAAACTAAAGTTTAATTCAATTAATAAAATCTTAAAAACTAATAAAAATTAAAAAAAGAAAACAAATGGAAATATTTAGTAGAAATTCTACTAAATATAATGTCCATATGTCAAAGTTAGATATACTTATTTTGTAATATTAAATATATAAATTTTTTCTAAATAGATACTCTCCTTAATGTTTATAGGAAAACACCAGAACATACACAAAATGGAAAACCTATAAAAATTTAATAGGACTTCTTAATTTATAAGAAAATTATGATAATAAATCCATAGAAGAATAGTACTACAAACATACTATCATACCTCCATTACAAAGGCCCTGATTATCTAACTTTGACAGGACAGCATTCGCCATTATGTTTCTAAATTGTTTTTAATAATTAAGAAAGGAGAGACATCTAAATTTATATTAAAGTTCATAGCATAAATATTTTTCTAAAATAACGGGTTTACTATGTTTAATGTATAGTAAACCTTCAATTTAAGCTTATTTTAATAAAAATTATTAAAATTAAAATTATAAAAAATTAGAATCTATTTTTATATAATAAAGAACATATTAAATATAAAAT
>JAKSUE010000031.1 GCA_024409165.1 archaeon | reverse complement strand
GCATTTTTTGAGTTAATTTTATTAATAAGTTCTGTATTAATTATAATTGTAGGATTTTTTGCTCGCTTCTAAAAAATTAATGTTGTCATATAAAATTTATAGGGGGTAGGTATTTATGAAGTTTGATTCACACGATTTTGTGTATATTTTTATAGAACTTCTTAAAATAATCTTGTCCTTCTTTATTTGAGGATTTAATAAAAATTTTTTTATTCTAAGATCTAAAATTAAATCTTAGATTAAAATTTTGTTAATATTTAATTAAAACTTAAAATATATGGAATTATATATTTTTCATGATTTTTATTAATTTTTGTCAAGGGTTAGTTTTTTAGTCCTACTTTTGATTATTCGAAATATTTATATAATTTATTGAATAAATTAAATATTACTCAAAATAAATTTTAAATGACAACAAATGCTTAGAGAATTTTTATTCTCTTTGCATAAATTTTAACTTTTTTTAATATATTTTTATAAATTTTTTCATAGTTTTATCTATTTTTTATATTTTAATAGTTTACTTGTAAACTGTTATTTTGTTAAAAATGTGTTTGTTTTGGAAAATGAGTTTGAAAATAGGTTTTTAAATAGTTTTTTTTTAAAAAAAGAAGATTTAGTTTCACTATAAGTGAAACTATGATTAAATTTATTTGTTTTACTCTTGATTTCTTTTTTCGAGTAATTCGAGAGCTATGTCTCCTAATTTGTATTTTTGGATTTTACCACTTGTTGTGAGTGGGAATTCATCTAAGAAGAATACATGTTTAGGGACTTTGTATCTTGCGATTTTACCAATTGAGAAGTCACGGATATCTGATTCTGTTATATCTTCGTATCCTTCTTCTTTGATAATGAATGCTCCTACGATTTCTCCGTATTTTTCATCTGGGATTCCAGCTACTTGGACATCACGGACACATTCGTGGGTGAATAGGAATTCTTCGATTTCTCTTGGATAGATGTTTTCTCCACCACGGATAATCATATCTTTGATACGACCTACAATAGCATAATATCCCTCTTCGTCTACAGTAGCTAAGTCTCCGGTGTGTAACCATCCATCAGGAGTAATAGTTTCAGCAGTTTTTTCAGGCATGTTATAGTAACCTTTCATAACATTGAAACCTCTACACATGATTTCTCCTTTTTCACCTACTCCTACTTCTTCTCCAGTATCAGGATCTACAATTTTTACTTCAATATTAGGGAATTTTCTACCAACAGTGTGGATTTTTTTATCAAATGGATCATCTGCTTTTGTTTGAGTAAATCCTGGAGCAGCTTCTGTAAGGCCGTATACACTTGTAATTCCTTTCATATTCATTTTTTCAATTGCATCTTTCATTGTTTCAACAGGACAAGTTGAACCAGCCATGATTCCTGTACGGAGTGAGGACATATCAAACATATCAAACATAGGGTGATTCATCATACCAATAAACATTGTAGGTACTCCATAAACTGAAGTACATTTTTCTTTTTGAATTGATGAAATAGCAAGTAATGGGTCGTATTCTTCAAGCATAACCATAGTTGCTCCATGGGTAATAACTGCCATTACACCGAGTACAGTACCAAAACAGTGGAAAAGAGGAACTTGTAATAAAAGTCTATCTTTCTCTGTATAGTACATATTTTCTCCAATGTAGTAACCATCATTTACAATATTACGACTTGTAAGCATTACACCTTTGGGGAATCCTTCAGTTCCACTTGTATATTGCATATTAATTACATCATATTGACTAACAGAATCTTTTACTTTTTGGTACTCATCGTCATCATAATTCATACCAAGTAATAATAATTCATTAGTATTATACATTCCTCTGTGTTTTTCCTGACCTACATGGATAATAGTCTTTAAACAAGGGAATTTTTCACTTACTAAATTACCTCTTTCACTTGTAAGCATTTCAGGTACAAGTTCATGCATAACATCTAAATAATTTGTTCCTCTAAACTCATCAGTCATAGCAATAGCTTTCATATCTGACTGTCTTAATACATATTCAAGTTCGTGAGTTTGATAAGCAGTATTAACAGTTACAATAGTTGCACCAATTTTAGCAGTAGCAAACATATAAGTTAACCATTCAGGAACATTCTTAGCCCAAATACCAACATGATCTCCTTTTTCAATTCCAATATGAAGAAGACCTTTAGCTAAGTTATCTACTCTATCATTAAATTCTTTATAAGTAAATCTAAGATTTCTATCAGGATAAATAATAAATTCATGATCAGGTTGTTTTTCCACTTGTGATTCAAAAAACTTACCTAAGGGGAGTTCTGTAAAGAGTTCACTCATTATTTCACCTTTTAATCAGTTGTTAATTGTATAGTTTTATAGTTTTATTAGTTTTATTAGTTATTATTTTAAATTTAAGTTGTTAATTATTAAAATTAATTAAATATCTTTTCCAATATCTTTTTCATCAATTAAATGTTCTTCTAATTGTTTTCTAACTTCATCTCTAATTGTTTTCTTTTCTTGTTTGATAAAGTCAAAGTTAACAACAACGCATTTTCCTTTTGCTTTAATCTCTCCGTCTTGCCATGCTTCATGACCAATAACAAGAGAACTATTTCCAATATGTAAAATATAAGTTCTTATTTCAACATCAAAATTAAAGAACATTTGTCCCAAATAATCGATTTCTGTTCTTACCAAAATCAACTCCCAATGTTCATAATCCATTTCCAATGTAGGAGTAAATATCTTAAATATATCATTTCTTCCAACTTCAAACCAATCTGCAACAGCATTATTGTTTACGTGTCTAAGAGCATCAATATCTCTAATTTGAGGAGTAACACTAATTTTAAACATGGTTTCATCCTTTAATCGATTATAAGTTATTTTTATTTTTTTATTTTTTATTATTTTATTTTTTTTACTGTTCTTTAATTATTTGATTGAATTTTTAACTAAAGTTTGATTTATTGTTTTAAATTTAGAATGGAGTGTAAATAATAGCTAAAATTTTAGCAGCATTTCCATAAGAGTGTAAATGGTGAGGTACAACACAATCATAGAAAATACTGTCTCCAGCTTCTATAATGTATTTTTCTTTACCATATTCTACTTCAATAGCTCCTTCTAAAACATAGATGAATTCTTCACCTTCGTGAGAAGATAATTCATAGTTTTCTTCTTTAGAATCAACATCAATAATAAATGGATCAATATTTCTATCAACTTTACCTGCACCTAAAGAGTGGAATTCTAAATTACTTGAGTTTGTAACGTCTTCTACACCAGAGAAGTATAATACATTATCAGGTTTTCCACCTCTTACTACAACAGGTCCAAGTTGTGGCATATCATCTAAGAAAGTTCCAAGTCTTACACCTAAAGCTCTTGCCATTTTAGTAAGTGGAGTAAGTGAAGGAATAATGTCTCCAGCTTCCATAGCTTTTAAAACATCGATACTTACATTACTTTTCTCTGCAAGTTCTTCAATACTCATCTTTTGTCTTTCTCTTATATTTTTAATTTTTAAAGCAAATCCTGCGTTCTTTTCCATATTTTTCACCAATGGTTTAATTAATTTTAATAAATTAGATTTTAATAAGCACAACAACTATTATAATAATTATAATAAGTATTAATCATACATTCATATATTTATATTTTTTACTTTATATATTATAGTAAAATTTATTGTAAAAATTATAGATAAATTTATTATTTTATAATTATAAACTATTTTTAGATAAAATTTAATTTTCTCAATTTTATCATATTCTATTAAATTGGTGATTTTATGAATATTTTCTTAACTGGAGAAATTCAAGTAGGTAAAAGTACTATTATAAATAAATTCTTAGATACTCATCCTAATCTTAAAATAGGTGGTTTTAGGACCATTAGTAATTTTGATGAGAATTTAGGAGTTAATGGTGGTGTTTATATTCTTCCAGCTTGGGAAAATAAACTTATTTTTAATGAAAATAATCAAGTTGGTAACAGAATATCTGGTAAAAAAGCATTTCCTGAAGTATTTGATATTAAAGGTGTTGAAATTTTATCAAAAAAAGATAATTTTGACTTAATTTTAATGGATGAAATCGGTTTCATGGAATCTAAAGCAAAAGACTTCTCTAATCTTTTAATTTCAATTTTAGATAAAAATATTACTGTTATTGGTGTTGTAAAAGATAGAGATAATGGTCTTCCATTAGATGTTAAAAATCATAAGGATTCAGTTGTTTTAACAATTACAGAGGAAAATAGAGAAGATCGGTATATTGAATTTACAAAACTTGTTGAGAATGAGTTATGTAAGTGAGTTTTTACTATATGCTAAAATCATATAAATAATATTAACAATATATTATAATTAATGATAGTCCTTAATAAAAAGAAGAAATCATGGGAAATGTATCCTATTGGAAGTCCTAAGGGAGCACTTAACACTAAAAGAACTCCTAATTTTATTGGTGTTTTGAAGTTTTCTAAGGATTCTGATGTAATGACAATAAATCGTTTTGTTGTTAAGGATGATAAAGAGGATAAACTTTACCCTCCATCAAAGGCGATTTCTTTTTTAAAGAGTCAAGCTGTTTTTTTAGCACAGAAAGATGAAGATATGGAAGCTTTTTTAGCTAAGAATAATATTAAGGTTCGTTTTACTAATATTTGTCAACATTGTAGCTATGAAGGTGAGGTTACAATTGTAAATGATGAATTTTCATATACTTATCATAATCAGATTATTTGTAAGTTATGTGCAGAAGAGACTATCAAAAGGGAACTTCAACTTAGAGGTTATAGTAAGAAGGTATTTAGGAACTTTAAGAAGATTTTAGAGAGAACTGGTTCTTTAGATGAAGTTTTAGATATGCTTTCTCCAAGATTTAATCCAATTAATAATCCTAATTTAACTCTTTTTGACCAGATTAAAGTTAAGGATTCTAAGATTCCTAAAATTCCTATGAAACGTTTGAAAGTTCCTAAAGAATTTAAAGATGTTATTATTCGTAATAAAAACCAATATTTGTTGCCTGTTCAGTATTTAGCTATTCGTGAGGGAGTTCTTAGAGATGAGAATTTACTTGTTGTTTCAGCTACAGGAAGTGGTAAAACTTTAATTGGTGAGATTGCAGGTGTTCCAAAGGCATTAAAGGGTAAGAAATTTGTATTTTTAACTCCACTTGTAGCATTAGCTAACCAAAAGTATCGTGATTTTAAGAGAAAATATGAACCTCTTGGTCTTAAAGTAGCTATTAAGGTTGGTATGAATAGAATTAAGGCAAAGGGTGAGTTAAAATTGCCTGATTCTAATATTGCTGATGCAGATATTGTTGTTGGGACTTATGAAGGAATTGATTTTTTACTTAGATCTGGTAAATCTGATTTACTTAATGATTTAGGTGTTGTTTTAATTGATGAGATTCATACAATAGCTGATGAAGATAGAGGGCTTCGTTTAAATGGTTTAATTAAACGTATTAGTCATTTATTCCCTGAAACTCAGATTATTGGTTTATCTGCTACTGTTAAAAATCCTAAGACTTTAGCTGATGATTTTAATATGAAATTAGTTGAATATAAGGAGCGTCCTGTTCCTTTAGAACGTCATATTGTCTTTGTTAGAGGAGAATCTCAGCGAAGAGGACTTATGAAACAATTAGTTAAAAATGAATTTTACACAACATCTTCTAAAGGATATCATGGTCAAACTCTTATTTTTACTAATTCAAGAAGAAAAACCCATAAATTAGCTAACTTTTTATCTAATAAAGGAATTACAGCTTCTGCCTATCATGCAGGGCTCTCTTATTATAAAAAAGAAAAAATTGAGAAGGATTTTGCTAAAGGTAAGATTGCAGCTGTTGTTACTACCGCAGCTCTTGCAGCAGGTGTTGATTTCCCAGCATCACAAGTAATCTTTGAATCTCTTCTTATGGGTAATAAATGGATTTCTCCTAATGAATTTTCACAAATGTTAGGAAGAGCAGGTAGGCCAAGTTATCATGATCGTGGTGTAATTTATCTTATTCCAGAGATTGGTAGTGAGTTTGATGGTGAAGAGGAAGAAGCTGTTGCACTTAATCTTTTAGAAAGTGATGTTGAAGATATTTTTGTAGATTATACAGAAGAAGGGTCACTTGAACAAATCCTTGCAGATATATCATCAAAGTCTTTAACTAATGAGGTAGAAGTTAATGAATTCTATCAAAATATTCCAGTTCCAATCGATTTAAACACAGCTCTTGATGAACTTTATGATAAAAAAGCAATCGGTATAGATGGTGACTATAATTTATATCCAACTCATTTTGGTAAAGCAGTTTCAATGTCATTTTTATCTGTTGAAGATGGTGAGATAATTAGAAAATCTATTCATGATGATAATTATTTAAGTCAATACTACAAAAAACCATTCTTTAAAAATTCATTAAAATCATTACATAAATTTTCTAATAAAATTGATAATGAAAATAAAATTATTGCTAATACAAATAAGAAGATTCAAAATAGAATTGATGCTGAAAAGTCTAAAAATAACAATAATAAAAAGAATAATAAGAATAAAAAGAATAATCAACAAAATAATAAGAATAAGTCTAATAATCAACAAAATACTAAAAAACTTAAAAAGACTAAACTTAGAAACAATCCATTTAAAAATATTTATGAAAAAATGCCTAAAAAAGAAGTTAATTCTAATATGATTTTAAAAGTTTTGAATATTGCAATGGATTTAGAACTCTTTGAAAATGCTTATTTAGCTCCTGTTGTTCATAAACAGATTGTAGCTGCATTAAAAATGAATTTCTCTACTCGTTTATTCTCAGAATCTACTTTAGATATTATATCTTCAGGTGAATCAATAGTTAAAGTTGATAAAAAATTCCAAGAAAGTCTTTTAAAACTTCAAATAGACTTTTTACGTTGTGATTGTGGTGATAGACCATTTTGTGAATGTTTACAAAGAGGAATTTCTTATTATATTTTAACTCAGAGATTAAATGGAAGAGATCCTATTGATATTTCTAAAAATTTATTGAAAACTTATCAAATTCAAGCTTATCCTGGAGATATTTTCTCTTGGTTAGATACTTATGTGAGAAGTTTAGATGCTATAAAAAGAGTAGCTAATGCTTTTGGATATAAAGACATTGTAAAAGCATCTAATGATTTAATTAAGTTAATTGAAAAAGGAAAATAAGGATTTTGGCCTATTTTAATTTCTAATAATTTATTTTATTGGAATATTATAATTTTTTAAGATATTTATTTCCAAGATAATCTATTTTAACTTCTTTAGCTAATTTTTCTTTAAGATTATCTAATCTTTCTTTATTTTCAGTAGCAACTATATAAGTTACATTAGCATCATAACTTTTATCAATAATATCTATTTTTTGAGCTCTAAGGTCACTATCGACTAATTTAATATGCGGATAATCAAAAGTAAAACTAAATAGTTCGTATTTTTCCATTTCAACGATTTCTGCAATAGCTAATGTTTCAAGAACAGATTTACTATATGCTCTAACAAGTCCACCTGCACCAAGTTTAATTCCACCAAAATATCTTGTTACAATAGCTACACTATTTTGAAGCTCATTTTTCTTTAAAACATTAAGCATAGGTCTTCCTGCAGTTCCTCCAGGTTCACCATCATCATCATATCCTTCTCCATCACTTACATAATAAGCAGAGCAATTATGTGTAGCATCTTTAAATTCCTCACTTATTTTAGCTATTATCTCTTTAGCTTCTTTTTCTGTTTGTACAGGATAGAGTCTACATATGAATTGAGATTTTTTTATATCAATCTGATTTTGGTAAAATTTATCAATGGTTTTCATGATATCATTAATTAAAATTTGTTATTTTTTTATTATAATCATTAAGTTTATAAATTTGTAATGTATATATTTATATACTTCTTTATTAATATTTATTTTATATAAGAATTAAAAATTTATTTAATAATTTATTTAAAAATTAATTTAAGATTTTATTTAAAAATTTATGAGGTGAAAATCATGTCAGAAAGAAAAACTCGTGCAATTGTTTTTTTAGTAGTTGCAATTATCGCATTTGTTTGTAGTTGTGTATTATTTTCTATGACTGGTGGTGTATCTGATTGGTTTATTAATAATGAAACTGATTCTGGTTTTATGGAATTTAATAATACTGATTATATTGATTCTTATAGTTTAAGTGATAATACTAGTGATGATTCAAGTAGTAACTCCAAAGATTCCTCAGGATTTTTAGATGATTTAAGTAAAAAAGACAAGAAAAAGGACACTTATAGTTCTAAAAGTTCTCAAAGTAGTTCTCAAGGTGGTCAAGGTGGTCAAGGTAGTTCCCAAGATACTTATACCTCTTCAGATGCTGCAAGTGAGGGATTATAATATTTTAGGTAATTATTTCATTAATAATTACTAATTTTTTATTTTTTTAATAATTATTTATTTTATTTTCATTAATAATTACTATTTTTTATTTTTTAATTTAAAATAAGATTTATTATAATCATTTTATTTAATTATTTTTTATTTTATTTACTATTTTTAAGTTTTTTATTAAAAAAAGAAATTTAAGATTCTTATTTTAATAAGAATCTAATAATTTTTCAATATCTAATAAAACAGAGTTAATAGCTAATTCAAAGAGTTGTTCTCCATAAATTTCATCTACATAAACTCCATTTTCTGCAATGTCTCTTGCACCTTCTTCTATGTTTGGATCATTAGCTCTTGCTTGGTGGAAAGCAGTTAATCCAATTTCTCCATAAGTGTCGGTGTTTGTTTGGTTTTTGACTTCATCTTCATTAAGGATTCCAAGGACTTTTCCCATTGATAATTCTCCAGTTCCTCCGTGAGGACCTTCACTTTCAATGATTTTACTATTTAAAGTAATTATTAATCCTGTTTTTTCTTCAATTTCATATAAAGTGGTAACAATTGGTAAGTTTCCACCGTGTCCATTAATGATGACTACTTTTTCAATACCTAAGAATTTTTTAGCTGAGTTTAATACATTTATTATTTCTTCAGTTAATTCTTCTAAAGAGTTATGAATGCCATGATTAATTTCTTTTAATTCATGAGCTGGATAGATAATTCCTAAGTATTTAGCTCCACTTCTAAGTGATGAATTAAATGCAATATATGAAGCTATTTTTGAATCTGTATCAATTGGTAAAGCAGGGCCGTGGTTTTCTAAGTGTGATCCAAGTGCAATTACACCTATTTTATGTACATTTGGATTTGTAACATTTCCTGCTGTTAATCTTAATTCTACCATAATTTAGCCTCTAATTAATAATTTAGTTCCTAATTAGACTTCTAAGTTCCATATGTCGTCTCCAACATAGTGGATTGTTTTGATTGCTTTTCCTTCGGTGTTTTCAACCATTTCCGGACCTGTGATTTGACTTATTCCAATAGCTAATGGTTTATTATGAGTCTCATCAACAATAAGAACAATATCTCCTTCTACAATTTCCTCGTCTGCATCAACAATACCTGGACTCATTACATCTGCACCTTTACTCATAAATCTAACAGCACCCATATCTACAACAACAACTTTACCACCTAAATCAATGTTTAAAGCTGCTTTAAGGGTTGGATATGGTTTATCATTAATCATTATGATGTATGGTTCTCCATTTACTAAAATAAAATCATATTTTTCTGATTCAAGAAATTCAAGTTTGTCTTTATTTTCGATAAAAGATCCATATTCACCTAATTCTGCTTTTATCTCTTTAACTTTCTTTTTCTTTAAAAAATATCTTTTTGTAATTTTCAATATAAACA
>JAKSUE010000309.1 GCA_024409165.1 archaeon | reverse complement strand
AAAATTAGTGAAAAATGATAAAAACATATAAAAATACAGAAAAAGTAAACTAAAAAAAGTAAATGGTTAATAATTATATTATTTTGAAATTATTGAACAAGATAAGATAAATAGCATGATAATAATGTAGCAGGATATTTATCAAAACATTCTTTCATCTTATTAAAATTAGGATATTTAATACTAGAAACATCTTCTAAAATAAATCTTTCTTTTTCAGAAGGTAATTTAACATCGTCCAATAAATCAATAAAGTCAATAAAATTTTCATTATTTTTCATATTTTGATAATCTTGAAATGATTCTTTAGAGATTATTCCTTCAAATTCTGGATGACAATCTAACCATTCAATAATTACACTATTTCTTGCTTTAATAGAATCTTCATAATAATTACATTTTGCATTAATTAATTGATCTATATCTTGCATTTTAGATAACAAATTTTCAGATTTTAAAAATTCCTCACGTTCTTTTTCAGCATTATAATCTGCAAAAGAAAAAGGAACATAATCAACTAAATGAATTAATTCATCTAAATGTTCCCTAATAAATGAATCCTCTAATTCAAAATCATATTTACTCATATTTCTCCTCCAATTCATTCTAAAGAATAATCTGTTTTAGTTGCATAATAATATTATTAACTTTAGTTCAGTAGTATTCTAAAATCTATTTCATCAGATTTACTCAAAAGAGGTACCTTCAAATAATTCTGGTCCTGTTATATCTTTAGCCCATTCTAACCATTCATTAAAATGTTCTGGATCTTTATCATACCATCTTTGTAACATTCTCTCTTTATCTCCAGTTTCTTGATATGTGAGGTTACTAATCCAAAAACGATAAGATTTAGGAATTTTTTCATATTGTTCAGTAGGATTGAAACCGTCCTCAACATAAATAAGTAAATCTTTAAATTTAGGATTGTCTTTTATCCATTCATTAAACTCTTCTATGGTTTCATCCCATGTAAAAATTTTACTTTTAATAAACCTATCTACATAATTATCTAATAATCCTTTGTTACTTAAATTATTCTTATAATATACTCCAACAGTTATAGGCATCCTTGCACGAATTAACCAAGGAAGATACCCATCATAATTAACAAGCTCTTTTAATCTTAATAGTAATTTTTCTATATCTACATCAATTTTCATGAAAGCACTCTCCATTAAACTAGTACTATTTTAGCAGTCTTATTAATATGGTCTACATCTAAAACAATACATTCTTGGTTTCTAGGTAATAAATACTCATGTTCTGTTTCGTAATATTTTCATTTAACTAATTTATTTAAACATAGAAAAAAAATAAAAATTATTAAATAAACACTATTCTTGAATAATAATTTTAAATTCAGGAAATTCCTCAAAAAAATCTTCTAATTCTTGAATAGGTGATTTTGGATTTAATCTAAGATCCAATAACATTTGTTCTCCTTTTTTTATCGCTTGCGGAGACCTATTATTACGCCACAAGTTTATTTCCTTATTTGAAGGCTTACAATTTTCAGGAATTTTACAGTACAATTCTCTAAGACTAGCAGGTAACTCATATCCCTCAAGTAAACACCTTTTAAATATTTTTTTATATTCTCTAAAATATACTTCATTATCAATTTTAATCATGAAAATCCTCTTCCAATAAAGTTATTTGAGTTTCGTAATATTTTCATTTAACTAATTTATTTAAACCCTACTTATTTTTTCTTCTTTTTCTTATTTTATGTATTTATTTCTCTT
>JAKSUE010000308.1 GCA_024409165.1 archaeon | reverse complement strand
TAATAATAAATATCCAATATTTTAATAATATTTTATCAATATTTATTTATGGTAGTTTTTCTTTATAATCTTTTTTAATATATGCTCCTATTGAAATACTATATTTTTTACACTTGAAATAGTACATAGGCCTTTATTAAGCCTTTAAAATTCTTCTTTCTTTCTATAAAAACACTATTTATAAGATCTACAGATAAAATATAACCAAAAAGGAGGATTTCAACAAAGCCAAATAACAAAAAAATATTTAAAATTAAAAATCCATAGTTTATAATAAAAATTAGTTAAAAATAAAATTGTGAGCACTATGGATAAAAAAACTATTAAAATAATTATTATTTCAACATTAATGACATATATTGCATGTTTTGATAGTTCCAGTATTGCTATAGTATTGCCTCAATTATCCAGTGTTCTAGATATAAGTAGCTTTTTAGCTAATTGGATTTCTATATCTTTATTATTATTCTGTACTGCATCAGGATTAACTTTTGGTGCAATTGTTCCAAAAATAGGTATAATGAAAGTAGCTAAAATAAGCATTGTTGTAATGATTATTTGTGGATTACTCTCTACTTTAATAATGAATCCTTGGGTAATTATCTTTACAAAATCAATTCAAGGGTTAAGCATAGCTGTGTTATTCTTTATACCTTACTTATTTATTATTAAAAATATTGACAGAAAAGAAGTAGGTACTGCACTAGGAATTATGACTGCAGGAGGATTTTTATCTTCAATATCTACACCGATTATAAGTGGATTTTTATCTTATTATTTCCCACCTCAAATTATTTTTTCATTTACAATTCCTCTTTTAATATTTTGTTTAATTTTACTTTTTACCATAGATATTGAATGGAAAGAAGATGTTTCAATTGATATTATAGGTACTGTATTTTGGTTTATTACTATGATTTTGTTTATTTATGGAATCAGTTATTTAAAAACCACAATAGGATTAATCTGCTTTATTATATCTATTATGTTTCTTGTTATCTTTGTTATTTATGAACTTAATATAGAAAATCCATTATACAACTTCAGATTGCTAAAAAATAAGGTTTATGCAATAAATAATTATGCAGCAATGATGGCATGTTTAGTAAAAGATGGTATGATATTTGTTTTAGCATTATATCTTCAACATGCCAAAAATTTAAGTCCTATTGAAACAGGTTTATCTATAAGTATTCTATCAATAATTATGTTTGTAATATCCCCACTTGCAGGAAAATTATCTGATACTCTTGATTCAGTAAAATTAGCTAATTTCGGAGCATTTTTAATAATCGTATCGAGCATATTAATTGCATTAGTTAGATATTTACCAACATGGTCAATATTAGCTTCTATAATATTCTTAGGATTAGGATATGGTCTTTTTGATACTCCTAATAAGAAAATTATTTTATATAGTGCAAAAGATAGTGAATTATCCTATGTTACAGCATTTCTAAGCACAATTAAAGGTTTTGGTAGGTTAGTTTCAACAGCACTGTTTACGTTAAGTTTAAGTTTATTTTCAGGAATTAGATATGGTCCAAAATACTGGGGAACCAGTTCACAATTAATGTTTAACTTATTCCTTATTGGAACTATTTCCATCTTAGTTCTTAGTATTTATGCAAATAGAAATATAAAAGTTGTATATAAAATTGACTTTACAAGATTCACACAACCTATAACTAATAAAATAGATAGTTTTATAGGTACTGTCAGCGAAGTAAGTGAAGAAGTCATAGACACCGTAAGCGAAGTACCAGGAACCGTAATA
>JAKSUE010000307.1 GCA_024409165.1 archaeon | reverse complement strand
TCAAATAGTTTATGTGATGTTTTATCTATTGATTTAGGTGGAGGATATCATCCTGACACTGTTTTTAAAGTATTTTATATTTGGTCCTCTACACTTAAACCAAGAGTAACTTTGATTCGTAATAAAGGTTTAATTGATTTTGTAAATTCAATTGAATTTAGTGAAAAAATAGAATCTGAAGAGGGTTATCTTGAATCTTATGAAAATCAAGGAATTCCTCCTCAAATTAAAGAATTTGGTCTTTGGACAGATTCTTTAAAAAATAAATAATGTTTTTTAAGTTTTTATTTCTATTCTTTTTTTATTTTTTTTATTTTTATTATTTTTTTTATTTTTATTATTTTTTTTATTTTTATTATTTTTATTTATTCAATGATTTAACTGCTTCTTGTGCTGCTAAATAGCCTGTTGAGAAAGCTATTTCGAGGTTGTAACCACCTGTTGGGCCAGCCATTTCAAGAAGTTCTCCAACAAAGTATAATCCTTCAACATATTTGGATTCTAAAGTTTTTGAGTTGATTTCACTTGATTTAACTCCGCCAATTGTGACTTTGGCAGTTTCTGTGATTAAATTATCAATTTTAAATGGCATTGCTTTTAGGGTTTGAGCTATTTTATTTTTATCTTTTTTAGTGATGCTTGCCATTGTTTTGTTTGAACTGACTCCTATTGTCATTAAGAAGTAATCAATGAAGTTTGTTGGTAGGAATATTTTAAGATAGTTTTTGATTTTAGTTGTTCCTTGATTAGGAGTGTCTTTTGTTATTTGGTCTTTAATGTCTTCTTCTGTTAAATTAGGGGTTAAATCGATTGTGATTGTGTCTTTGTAAAGGGTGTTTTCTTTATTTTCATCAAGTAAATCGTAATCTGATTTTGCCATGAGTTTATTACTTAGATTCATGATTGCAGGTCCACTGAGACCATTATGGGTGATAAGGACATCTCCTGTTTCTTTTATTTTTTTCTTTTTGTCTTTAAATGCTACTTCTACACCTTCAAGGACCATTCCAGATAAAGTTGTAAGTAAGAAATCGTCTGTTTCAAATGAGACGAGTCCTGGTTTTATTTGGGTGAGTGTGTGATTCATAGTTTTTGCTATTTTGTATCCATCACCAGTTGATCCTGTTGTTGGATAAGTGATTCCACCAGTAGCTACAATTAATTTTTCACATGTTATTGTGATGTCATTGTTAAGTTCATCATTTGCTTTAAATGTAAAAATAGGGTTTAAATCATCGTCTAATTCATGTTCAATAGAGTTTGGATTTACTTCACATTCAAGTAAAATATTTACATCTAAATCATCAAGATATTCTTCTAATACATCAAGGATAACTTCAGCATCTTCATCATCAGGGAAGACTCTCTTGTTATCTTCAGTATGGAAACTTAATCCTGCATCTTCAAAAATAGCAAGTATTTTCTCAGGAGGGAGTGTATATAATGCATGTTTTGTAAAGTTTTTATTTTTATCATAATATTTTATTTGATCATGAAGTGGTGTTTGATTTACAATATTACAACGTCCACCACCTGTAAGTAAAAGTTTTTTACCTAAAGTGTCATTTTTTTCTATTAAAACAATCTTTTCTCCGCCTTCTAAATCTTCTGCAGCTTTTATTGCAGCAAGCATTCCAGAAGGTCCTCCACCTATAATAGCTATTTTGTAATTATTCATGTTTAGTTTCCTTAAAAATAGTGATAAAATAATTCGTTATAAAATTAAATTAAAATTAAAATTAATTTAAGATTAAAATTAAATTAAATTAATTTAGTGTTAAAATTATTTTAAGGTT
>JAKSUE010000306.1 GCA_024409165.1 archaeon | reverse complement strand
GACTTAATATTTTTAGAAATATTTACATCTTTATTAGTTAAATCATCATACAATAACTTATTATTTTTATCAACAATATTAATTAAATTAGAAGAATTAAAATGTATAGTAGAGTTAATAACGGAAGAATTATTATTTATTTTTAAAAAAAAAGATTTTTAGAATAGATTAAAATTTATTCGAATTAATTTTTATAATTTTTCAAAGTATTTTCTAATACTTTGCGTCATAAGTTTTCTGCGAGCATTTAAGAATTCAAAGTAATCCATATCCCAGAATTCATAAGGTAAATCATATTTTTCTGCATAATTATTCATTAATTCTTCTTTTTCAATATCATTTAATGAATTTAACATCATATTCCAGTAATCTTTAGGATTTTTATCACTAATTTTAATGTTATCTTTATATTCTAAATAAATATAGTTTGCTTGTTGATTATGGGTTTTATTTGAAATTCCATGAGCGATAAGATAATTTTTAGGGAAAATATGATGTCTGTCTATAGATTTTTTAGGAGAATTTTTAAGAGGACTTAAATGATCTCTAAGTACTGCTTTTGAAAAGAGGATATTATCTCCTTCATAAACTTTAGATACAAAATATACCTTTCCAACATGATTTAGAACAGATGATTCTAATTTTGAAGGAAGAGTAATGTTCCAATAATCTTCCGTTAATTCACTGTTTATTAATTCGTTTAATGTTTTAATAAAATCAACATCTTCATCTCTAAATTTAACTAAATCTTGTTCATAATGAGATTCTGGTGAAAAACTGTATCTTTGTGTTAGTTGTGAAAAAACAAACCATTTTTGCATAATGGTTTCTAATTCATTATAATGTATTTCATAGGCATATTTTCCAATTAAATATAATCCATAGCAGGCATAAAATGCAAATTTAGAACTAATTAAGAAATCGTAATCAACAAAACCTATCTTTTCAATTAAATTAATATAATCATGCCAATTAACAAGATTTAAAACTTTTTCTTGTGACTCTTGAAATATTGCAAAGTTCTTATCTCTTTCTTCCTCACTTGTAGTTTTATTCTCTAAATCTCTTCCTAAGGATTAAATAAGCATATTTTAATTTTCCTCTTAAGAATGAAAGTGCAACATTAGTTCTTAAAAGATGTTCTAATTCAGGTGTTGCTTTTATTGTGTTAAAAGGAGAGTTATTATCATTAATTGCTATCTTACAGTTTTTAGTAAAGTTTTCTAAATCTTTTCTACCTTCATTCCAGTAAATAGACATTAAAGTTAGAATAAAATCAGATTGATTTAAAATTTTACCTTTACTATTAATTCTTACAAAAATTTCAGATACTTCTTCAGGATTTAAATCAGAAGATAATTCAAGTACAGAAAATGGATAATAAGTAATATTAGATAATTTTTGAATATTTTGTTTGATTTGTTTTGTGTCAAACTCAAAATCAGCCCTTTTTTCTTTAAGATTTTCTACATAAGAATCTACAACATCAAATAGTTGGTCTTCTTTAAATATTGTTGATACATTATTAATCCATTCTGGATTTTTTTTCACGTGCTGGATTTAAAACTTCAAATTCTTCAGTTATGGGGTTAAATGCAATTTTTGGATGTCTTTCTTCATGAGTTTTATCTAAAACACTATTTCCAGTGAAAACAGTGTATAATGAAGTTAATCTTTGTTGTCCATCAATTACTAATCTATTTGGAGTTGTAGATTTATTAAACCCTATAGGTTTAAATTCATCAGTTTCACCAATTTTCCATAAAATTATTAAACCAGTTGGTAATCCTTTATATA
>JAKSUE010000305.1 GCA_024409165.1 archaeon | reverse complement strand
TATCTTCTTTTAACTTTTGAATCTCGACATCTTGTTTAACTAACTTATCGTTTAACTCCTTAATCTCGATATCTTTTTTCTTTAAGTCTTCTTTTAAAACTTTATTATCTTCTTTTAACTTTTGAATCTCGACATCTTGTTTAACTACTTCACTTCTTAAATTTCCAACATCATTTTTAAAATCTTTAACTTTATCGCCTAATTCTTGAATTTGCCTATCTTTATTATCAATATCTTTTTTTACCATATTAAGATAATATTCGGAGTTATGATGTGCTGTATCTGGTAATATAACATCATCAATATTAGTAGCACTAACACTACCTACACAGAATATTAGTAATGTTAAAAACATTACTGCTTTATACTTCATTTTCATTTATTTTTTCCTCCTCTTTTTTATTTTTAGAATATCAAGTTACATATAAAGAAGAATGACAGATAAAATAATACACATACAGCAATAAATAAAATCATTTTAAAATATTTATTATTTAAGTATTCTTTAATTATCATTCTTTTATCACCATTTTTAAACTTCTGCTTAATATTTCATAAATTACTAAGACTAATATACATGTTCCAACTAAATCGAATACCGTGTGCATACCCATATATAATTTAATAAAAGCACACATAAAAACACACACAAACATTAACAACTTAGTGTTTAAACTACTGTAAAAATCATATAACAACCTACCTAATCCAACAGCAAGGAGCATATGCCCACTTGGGAACGATGGATAAGGGTTATGGAATTCCACATTAATTAAACTATTATTTGTGTTAATTAGACTCCAATATCCATTATTATGTATTGTATTAAATTCTAATATTTTATCTAAAAATCTCTTTTCAAAGAAACGAATAGTAAAAAATGCACCCACAAGTAAGCCTAATATTTTAGCCGCACGAATTTTATCCTCTTTATCTTTATCGAATATTAAATGATATAAAGGAACAGAAAAAGCATAAACAGTCCCAAACCAACACAAAAAGGCTAAAATTAAAGTAAAACTATCATCGTGAGGTAGATTATTAAAAAATAATAAAATTTGATTATTTAACCACCATAACATAATATATTTCCCCTCTAAAAAAAATTATGCTTCTGTTGCTTCTACAATCTCATAAAATATTTCAGTAGGATTTTCAGTCAGTTTAATAGTAAAATCTAAGTTACAAGTACCATTAACAGTTTTATCTACATATACATGCTTAGTACCTATAAGTTTATCATCTTTATAAAAATCTACTTTAAAATCTATATCTTTATAATCTTTAAAATTATTAACAGTAATTTTTTGAGTATGTTTTAACTCTTTTAAATTATTATCCCATATAACATCTGCTTCACCATAATTAAAATTATGTGTAATTTCATTTGCAGAAATATGATTACTTGGTGTATTAAATCCTCCTAATAGAGCAATTGCACCACCAATAAAACATAAAATTACAATAAGTATAAGTGCATGAAAAATAGTTTCATCATCTAATATCATGAAAAATTACCCTCCAATTTTTTTACATTCTATGAATAGGTACTCTGTAACTACCTACATGCCAACGACCATGCTTAAATATAAAGCCAGTCTTCCAACCGTGTTTAACTCCAATGATTTCACAACAATTTGGATTTTTATTTATAATTATCATATAGTTATCAAAATAATCATCAATAGTAGCCCAATGACCTGTACCGTTAATATTCATATGAAGAATAAGACCATCAGCATTAATAGGATAAGCTGTTAAATTATATTTTCTTGCTCCGTCTATGAGTCCTTGCATACTGGTAG
>JAKSUE010000304.1 GCA_024409165.1 archaeon | reverse complement strand
TGTATTAACAGTTTATTAACAATATATTAACAATGCATTAACAATGTATTAATAATTTATATATTTAAATTTACAAATATATATTATTATATTTAATAATCATATTTATTAAAATTATTCAAAATATTAAATTATTCAAAGTAAGGGAATTTATATGGAAATCACATTTTTAGGAACTTCATCTGCTGTACCAACTAAACATAGAAACCATACAGCTATTGCATTAAAAGCATTTGGAGAAATTATGTTGTTTGATTGTGGTGAAGGAACTCAAAGACAGTTAATTGAAGCTAAAATAAGTCCAATGAAAATTGATAAGATATTTATAACTCATTATCATGGAGATCATATTCTTGGTCTTGCAGGACTTATCCAATCTATAGGTTTTAGAGGAAGAACCAAAGATTTAGATATTTACGGCCCTAAAGGACTTGTAAACTTGATTAATGCTATTACAAACTTAGGTTATTTTCAAATTAACTACAATATTAATATCCATGAAATAGAAGATGGAATAATCTTAGATACAAATAAATACACAGTTGAAGCAGTAAAAGTAGAACATAACCTTACAAATATGGCTTATTCTATTTGTGAAAAGAAAAAACCAAGATTTTTAAGAGAAAATGCTATAGCACTTGGAGTTCAACCTGGCCCATTATTTGGTAAACTCCATAATGGAGAAACTGTTGAAGTAAATGGTAAAATCATAAAACCAGAACAAGTTTTAGGTCCAAAGAGAACTGGTAAAAAATTCACTTATTCAGGTGATACAAGACCATGTCCACAAATGATAGAACTTGCTAAAGACAGTGATATTTTAATCCATGAATCCACTTACCAAGAAGAAGACAAAGAACATGCAATTGAAAATGCACACTCAACAGTAAAAGAAGCAGCAAACATTGCAAAAGAAGCAAATGTAAAAAATTTAGTCCTTACACATATCAGTACAAGATATAAAGAAGATGAAATACTAAAAAAAGAAGCTGAAGAAGTCTTTGAAGGTGCAATTATTGCATATGACTATCTTACAATAAAAATTTAATAAAATTAATTTAATATTAATCAAATACTATTAATTTAATACTATTAATCTAAATAAATTATTAATTATTTAAATAAATTACAACTGCTAAATATTTTAAAATATAAACTTGAGATGAAATTATGAATATTATACAAAATGTAATAGATTTAACTTTAGGATTCAGTATAATTCTAAAGATATTATTAATAGCTATTGGAGCTTACATAATCATCAAATTATTATATCTATGGGTAAATCGTATTGAAAATAAATATGACATAGATATGACGGTAGTTTATGTTTTAAATGATATTTTTAAATATATTATTTTAATTATAGCTATTGCTTGGATTTTAGAAATATTTGGAATTAATATTAAAGGAATAATATTAAGTTTAGGTATTGCTGGTGTAGCAGTAGGTATTGCAGCAAAAGATATTGTTTCAAACTTCTTATCAGGATTATTTGTATTAGGTGATAAAAGTATACGTGTTGGAGATGTAATTTCTATTGGCGATATGAAAGGAACAGTTCAAAAAATTGGTTTTAGAACTACAACTTTAATAAACCAAGATAACCACACAATAACTGTACCTAACGGAATGTTCAATGCAAATTCTTATAAAAAATATTTACCTTTAGAAGATTATAGAATAGATGTTTATAGTGTCTTACCTCATAATGTAAGATTAGATGAATTTGAAAAAGATGTAAAAGAAGCTATTTTAAAATATGATTGGGTAAATAAAGAGCATCCAATAATCATAAAAGGAGATTTCATCACAGAAGATGGTCCTAAAATGTTAG
>JAKSUE010000303.1 GCA_024409165.1 archaeon | reverse complement strand
ATAAAAAATAAAAAAAGTAGAAATGAAAAATCATTTCTTTAAAAAAAATTAATAACTAATTTTAAATAATTTAAATAATTAATAAATAATGAATAATTACCTGTGAGCAAAGTAGAAAATTAATTCATCATCTTTGATTTCATCAAGTCTTGCAAAACCAAATCTTTCAAATTGGACAATATCTCCAACAGATAGATCTTTAGTTGCAATTTCTACAAGACCTTCAACAACAGATGCATCATCCATAACAACTTTTGCTTTTAAAGCATCTTCTCCAACCCATTGGATAATTCTTGCTTTTGCATCTCTTGCATCTTCAAAAGAACTACTATGATAAGTAGTTACTCCATCAGCTATTTCAATATTAACTGCATCCATTAAACGAGTAATTCCATCAGTTAAATCTGCTTTAGGAATGTAAACTTCTTTATTAAATACAAGATTTCTATTACCTCTATCAAGGAAATCTGGATGTAATGGTCTTTCAATAGTTAAATTATCAAAATCATCAGGACAATCAGCAATATCTATTTTTACAGGATCTTTAACAAAGAAATATCTATTTACTTTTTCTTCAATAATGTTTCTATTTAAACCATAAATCTTCTTCCAACTAACAGCAGAATCAGCCATTTTAACACCAATTTCCACCATTAACTTAGTAATAGCTTCAGCTTGTATACCTCTTCTTGCAATAGCTCTTAAAGTACCAAGTCTTGGGTCATCCCAACCACTATAAGTACCATCTTCAATTCCAGCTAAAGCTTTAGAAGTACTAAGTGCAATATCTTCCATTTTAAGTCTACCATAGTGTATAAACTCAGGAACTTCCCAACCCATATGGTTGTAAAGATATTTCTGTTTTTCACTATTAGCTAAATGGTCTTTTCCTCTTAAAACATGAGTTAAACCTAATAAATGATCATCTACAGTTACAGAGAAGTTCATCATAGGATAAACTCTGTATTTAGTACCTAATCTTGGATGAGGTTCTTCTACAATACGCATAGCTACCCAATCACGAATAGCTGGGTTTTTATGAGCAATATCAGTTTTAACACGAAGTACTGCTTCACCAGCTTCCATTTCTTGGAATTTATCCCAAAGAGCTAAGTTTTCTTCTACAGTATTATCCCTACAAGGACAAGGTTTACAATTATCTTTAAGCTCTTTAAAGACTCCACCATCACAAGTACACATATATGCTGCACCTTTCTCAATAAGTTCACGAGCACATTCATAGTAAATTTCAAATCTATCACTTTGATAGTAAACCTCATCAGGTTTAATTCCTAACCATTCTAAATCCTCTTGGATTAATTGATAAGCAGGTTCGTAAACTCTTTTAGGATCAGTATCTTCAATTCTTAAAATAAATTTACCATTATAACGTTTTGCATATTCTCCATTTGGAATAGCAGCTCTTGCATGTCCAATATGTAAAGGACCACTTGGATTTGGTGCAAAACGCATAACAACATTATCATGAGAACCGGGAAGTTCAGCTAAACCTTCCTCTTTTTTAGTCTTTTTCTTCTCTTCAACATGAATATCTAATTTAGCCATTTCTTCAGCTTGTTCCTCAGGAGATAAAGCATTAACCTGAGCAGTTATCTTAGCAGAAAGGGGGCCAATCTCTTTTGCTCTACTTCTAAGTTCTGCTTCCTGAGACATAATAGAACCCATAACAGCCTTAGGATTAGCACTTCCTTTATGTCTAGTAGCATTTAATAAAGCATGCTTAAATACAATTTTTTCTAATTCATCCATAAAATCACATAATTAATTAATAAATTTAATAATAAATCATTAAAATAAGATAATATCTTAATAAATATCTTGATAAATATC
>JAKSUE010000302.1 GCA_024409165.1 archaeon | reverse complement strand
AGAGAATTTTATAAAACTTCATAAAACAATACCTCATAAAAAGATATTATCAATTTTTATTTTCATCTTAACATATATTTCAGATAATAAAATAGATAAACTTGTTAACCCAATTATTACTAAAACACAGAATATAAGGTTAGGTTTTATTTTTAAAACGTCATTTAAAGGATTGATTAAAAGTAATAATAGTGCCCATTGGATGATATAAATATTAGTAACATTTCTGCTTACAATTTTAATTAATTGTTCAACTTTTCTTGGAAAAAAAGGTAATAAAAAATAAAAGAAACTTATTAAAAATAGTACAAATATTAACATGATTAGAACATCTGGTGTTGAAATGTGTAAATACTGTAATTTTTCATATACTTTACCACCAGTACTTGAAAACATGCCAGATCTAGTAACTAAGCCTACAGCCATGAAAATAAGACTTAATAAAGAAGTGGGGAGGAATATTTTTTTATAAAATTGATTTTTATCAGTACATCTTATGAGGTAATTTCCAAAAAGTATTCCCACAACAGGTACCATGAACCAATTCAGAACTGGAAAACAACTAACTATCTTATAACCTTCAGTACCGATAAAGTGACCTAAAATTTGTTTTAAGTACATATTGGAGAATTCAAGATTAACAAAAGTTCCTATTAAGGATAATATAAGAGCTACCAAAAATATTTGTTTAATGTTAAGATTTATGCTTTTGAAAAGTCCAATTAGAATAAAACTTAGGCCTGCGAATTGTAAAATATCATTTGCGATTAAGGAAAGAATACAATATTCTAGTTCTAATTCTGCAAAATAACCAGAAACAAAATAAATAATGTTAATTATAAAACCCATTAAAATTAACTTAATTCCTCGATTTATAAACTCCTTTGGAGAATTATGTCTGGTGTAGACCATGCCTACACCCATAGCAAACATGAATAAAGGAGCAGAACATTGCATAAAAATGAAAAGATATTTTAAATAAGGATGATTAATTTGGCATAAACTGCAAAAAGCAAGACAATGAACCATGATCATTAAGACAATTGCAAAGGTTTTTGCAACATCTAACTCCAATTGCCTTTTATCATTTACCTTTTCATAACCAAATATCTTATTTCCAAAACACTTACTTAACATCCTATTCACTCTCCTCTCACATGTAGGCTATGACTATAACCTATATTTAAATCTTATCATTTAAATCCACTATAAACTTAATATAATTTATTGCCTTTTTTCTGATTTTAATAAAATCTTTAACCTCATATTTACTTCATTTTATTATTTAGTGATAATTATATCATTGGTGTCAATATGGCATGTTTACTTCTTCAAAACTGGTAAATCTGTTTATGATCCGACTTGTGGTTCTGGTTCATTACTCTTAAGAGTATCTAGAGAAACAGAAGTAAGCGATTTCTATGGACAAGAATTAAACCAAACTACTTATAACCTTGCTAGAATGAATATGATTCTTCATGATGTTTCTTTTGACGATTTTAACATTAAACAAGGAGATTCTATTGAAGATCCACAACACTTGGATAAAAAATTTGAAGCTATTGTTGCCAATCCACCTTTCAGTGCTAAATGGAGTTCAAATGATACTTTCTTAGATGATGAAAGATTTAGTGCTTATGGTAAACTTGCACCTAAATCTAAAGCAGATTATGCTTTTGTACAGCATATGATTTATCATTTAGATGAAAATGGAACTATGGGTATTGTATTACCTCATGGTGTTTTATTCCGTGGTGCTGCTGAAGGTGTTATTCGTAAGCATCTTGTGGATGATAAAAATTATTTGGATGCAGTTATTGGTCTTCCTGCTAATATTTTCTATGGGACAAG
>JAKSUE010000301.1 GCA_024409165.1 archaeon | reverse complement strand
TCAGTAATTAACTACCAATAATGCACTACATAATTCAGTAAAATAATTCACTCATAAGTCACTACAAATAATATATTACTAATACTTATTTTTACTTGTCATAGCATTTGAAAACAAATATTTAAATAATTAAAATTTAATTGATAAAAATAAAATCAAATTGAAAATAAGCCCATATTAGTTTTTAAATTAAAAATAAAGGTCAAAATAACGATTAAAATAGATGAGTTTATATATTATGAAAACTTAATAAAAAATATAAGAACTCAAATATATTTAAATTAAATTAAAGTTTAATTAAGTAAATTAATTTTATAAAAATAATTTAAATTATATTTTATTCTTAAAATTGTTAAAATTATTAAAATAGATTTTAATTATTATAATTCTCAAAATTATTAAAATTATTAAATCATATTTTAGGAGATTAATTATGACCCAATTAAGTGATGCAAGAAAAGGAATAATAACTGATGAAATGAAGCATGTTGCTGAAATTGAAGGTGTTAGTGAAGAGTTTATAAGAGATTCAGTAGCTAAAGGAACTATTGTAATTCCTCATAATGTAAATAGAAATATTGAAGCTTGTGGTATTGGTGCAGGTCTTAGAACTAAAGTAAATGCAACAATTGGAACTTCAACAGATATTGTTAATTTTGATGAAGAAGAGTTAAAAGCACAAATAGCTATTGATAATGGTGCAGATTGTTTAATGGAATTAAGTATTGGTGGGGATTTAGATGAAATTAGAAGAAGAATTTTAAAAATGTCTCCTTTACCTGTTGGAAGTGTACCAATTTATCAAGCAGCTATTGAAACTATCCGTGATAAAGGATCAGCTATTTACATGGATGAAGAAATAATGTTTAAAACCATTGAAAAACAAGCAAAAGATGGTGTAGACTTTATGGCTATTCATTGTAGTGTAAATATTGAATGTTTAGCTCGTCTTAAAAGACAAGGTAGAAAAGCAGGTTTAGTATCTCGTGGAGGAGCATTTATTTCATCTTGGATTATTGAAAATGAAGAAGAAAACCCATTATTCAAAAACTACGATTATATCTTAGAAATTGCTAAAGAACATGATGTTGTAATGTCTCTTGCAAATGCAATGAGAGCAGGTGCAATTGCAGATTCAACAGACAGAGCACAAGTCCAAGAATTAATTATCCTTGGTGAACTTGTAGACAGAGCAAGAGAAGCAGGTGTCCAAACTATGATTGAAGGACCAGGACACATTCCAATTAATGAAATCCCTGCTAATGTAGCTATTCAGAAAAAATTATGTTCCCAAGCTCCTTTCTATATGTTAGGACCTATTGTATGTGATATAGCACCAGGTTATGACCACATTGTATCCTCAATTGGTGCAGCAGCATCTGCAAAAGCAGGAGCAGACTTTATCTGTTATGTAACCCCTGCTGAACACTTAGCATTACCATCCCCACAAGATGTAAAAGACGGAGTAATTGCAACCAGAATCGGAGCATATGCTGGAGATATGGCAAAAGGAGTTCACAATGGTGAAAAAGACTTACTCATGGCAAATGCAAGAAAATCCCTTGACTGGGAAGAACAATACAGCTTAGCTATTTGTCCTGCAGATGCAAGAGCAAAAAGAGAAAACAGACCACCTGAAGACTCTGATGCATGTACAATGTGTGGAAACTTCTGTGCTGTAAAAATCGTTAACGAATGGTTAGACAAAGCAAATCCTGACTTCTTTAACGATGTATAATTCATAGATTAGCTATATAATTAATATATAGCTATTCATTCTTTTTTTTATTTATTATTTTTTATTATTCCTTTTGTAATTTCTATTTTTATTATTTTAATTATTCATACTTATTTA
>JAKSUE010000300.1 GCA_024409165.1 archaeon | reverse complement strand
TTTATACAAAACCTTCTCTTATTAATTCACAGTTATCTTTTGTAATACGGTGAGCTTGACCAGATCCTTCAGCTACTCTACACCAACTTTCAGTGATTAATACATATTCACCATTTTCAATAGATAAATTGTATTTAAATCCACCATACATTCCAGGAACTGGGAACCAGCTATCTTGAGCATTCATTAATTCTGGAGTGATTTTTGGAAGTTCAAAGTTTTCATATTCTCTTGCAAATGGTGCTCTGTGGAATATTAATTCATGAAATCTTTTTTCAATTTCTTTTAAATCATCATGGTTTAGACCAGATTCATCAATATCTTCAATATCTTCAATAACATAATTTACATCAACAATTGGATCCGGATAAAAATCACGAGAAATTGTATTATCTGCATTTTTAAAGTAAGGCATGTGAATAATCTCACCATCATAAATTAAAGCAGAACCATTTCCATAGTCATTTGAGAATTTTAATGATTCTCCAAGTCCAATTGTTTTATCTTTTTTAATATTGGAATTTGAAATATCATTTACAATTTTAGAGATTTCTTCATCTGAAAGATTATTCTTAATATTTTCAGTATTAAGACTATCTATAACATAACTTTTAATAATTTTTTCATGATAATCTTTATACATACTGTGATTTGCAAATAACTCTACACCCCGTACTTCACCATCAATAATAGCTATTAAACCAGTTTGACCTTCAAGAACTTTAAAATGCTCCAAACATTCTTCTTGATCTTTTATAATATTTTCATAACTATCATTTAATGCAGAAGTTGCTGATTTAAAGTCCATTCTTGATTCAACTTCACTAATTGAATCCCAAACTGCAGCTTGACAATCCATATCATTATATGAATTTTGAGCTTTAACACGTCTTGTATCAGAATTTGCAAAGTAATTAGAAGAACAAAAAATAGTTTCATTTTTAGTGTGACCTTTAAAATGCCATCTTCCATGTTCTGTACAACTTACCGACACAGCCATTGTAGTTTTTGGAGGAATCAAAATAGTAGTATTTACAATACGATTCTGCTTAGCTCCTGTAATTTCATCACCATCAACTAAAATCAATGGAGTTACAGCATTATTAGTAACCATAATTGTATTAACGGTACTTGGTTCACATTCTTTAACTTCTACAAGACCAAGTTCTAAACCTTTTTTCAATGATAAAATATCCACTTTTGTAGAACTATTAGATTTAAGTGGAATTATTGAAATATTATTATATTCTTGAATAGGTAATTCTTCAATAGTTATAGAAGAATTTTCAATTTTAATATCCATAATTTACCTCCGATTAATTATAAAAATAAATATTAATAATTTAACTAATTAAAAAATAATTAATTAAAAAAATAACTTATATAAAATTTATATCATTTTCTGGATCTTTTCTAAGTTCATCGATTTCTTCACTTTTTAAGATTTTAGCAATGACAGAGTCATTTGAAATAAATTTAACTTGAGCATAATCTTCATCAAGTATTTTATCATAAACTCTCCCACCACTCATTGTACCTTTAATAACAGTATTTACACTATTTGCAACATAACCAGATTTTCCAGCAAATCTGAGTTCAACAGCTATTGCTTCAAGATCATAATTATTTTCAGGTTCTTTTACAAGTTTTAAGATAGAACCTATTTTAAATGGTTTAATACCATGAAATTTATTAAAAGCATTAATTGTGATAAAAATATCTTTCTCATCTTCGTAGTTCATATGCTCACCTCGTTTCTTCTGTAATATTATATTGTAATATTTTAGTATATAAATATTACTATTTTTATTACAAATAGTAAGAATATTATAAAAATATATTAAAAATTATTAAAAAATAGGTGAAAATAG
>JAKSUE010000030.1 GCA_024409165.1 archaeon | reverse complement strand
AGGGTTTTTCATAGGTGTTAATGTTGTGGAAGCATATAGGATATACAGAAAGAAGGATTAAAATGTTTATATTAAAGTTATATAATGGAGAAAAAACCAGCTATACAGTAACTAAGAGTTATGATAAAATTAGTGATTATCTAAGCTATCTATGTGAATCTGATATGTATTTCAAAAAAGAAAATGATTATAATTATATATTTTATGATAATGAAACAAATGAAATGAAAATGATTCTAGAGATATGTTTAGGGAATGAATTATAATGAGTAAACAGGTATATTATAATATTGATAGTATTACAGAAAGAAAAGCTAATTTTAATTTAATCTGGGGAGAAAAGTCTAATGGTAAATCTTATCAAGTAAAACTTAAAAAAGGTGTAAAGCATTTTCTAGATACAGGAAAAAAGTTTGTATTAATGAGAAGATGGCAAGCTGATATATCAACTCTATGGATAGAAAAATATTTTAGTGATTTAGATATTCCAACACTAACTGAGGGTAAATATGAACTTATTACAGTATATAGAAAAGAGCTGTTTCTATCTAATATAAATGAGAATGGAAAAGTAGTCCGTGAAAAAAGTATTGGATATGTAATAGCATTATCAGAAGAACAACACTATTCTGGAGGTAGTTTCTTAGATGTAGATATGATTATATTTGAAGAGTTTATGGAACGTGGAGGAATTTACTTAGCAAACGAACCAGCCAGACTAATGATATTCTATAATACAGTTGATAGAAAAAGAGGTATAGTACAGTTATGGATGGTAGGTAATACTATTTCAAGAGTAAATCCTTATTTACACGATTGGAATCTACAAGAGATAGTTAGAAGGCAAAAACAGGGAGACATAAACGACTTAGTTATACATAATGAAGAGAATGATGTAAAGATTGCTATAGAATACTGTAAATCTTCTGGTGGTAAAACTATGGCAATTGGTAATGCTTCTTCTATGATTGATAGTGGAGCTTGGCAATCAGATCCACAGCCTAAACTTCCAGTATCATATAAGAACTATAAAGTATTATATAGGATAGGTTTTCAGTATCAAGCATTTAAGTTTATTGGAGAATTTTTAAGAAATGAATTAGATAAAACTTGTGTATGGTTTATTAAACCTTATACAAGAGATTTCTTAAAAAATACATTAGTATTCTCTGATTATATAAGTCCTTCTAAATTTTATCAAAGAGACATTTATAATCCAGATATAAAAAATGATAAATTAGTAAAACTATTACAAAGTTTTAGAGAAACTAATATATTCTATGCTAATGATTTAGTAGGAACTGACTTTAAACAAGTAATAGATTTTAGTATAAGGAGATAATATGAGTAAAAATTCAAGAGTTATTTTATCTAAAGGTATCAAGATGGATAGAGACTATAAAAATGTTCTATCATATAGTGAATCCGATATGGTATCTTTATTAGAAGAAAAGCAAGTCGCAAATATTAGAGGATGTTCTTTTATTAAAAAAGGAGATAATCAAGTATTAATAACAGTTCCTTATGGGACTTGCTTACAAGCTAATTATATAGGTTTTCAGAATGAAGATTATTCAGAGAAATGGTTTTTTGGTTGGATAGATGAAGTCGAGTATGTATCAGAAAAAACAACTAAAATAAGATTTACTGTTGATTCTTTTTCAACTTGGTATGAATATTGGGAAGCAAAAACTTGTTTTGTAGAAAGAGAACATGTTACAGATGATACAATTGGAAAACATACAAATCCAGAACCAGTTGATTTAGGTAAAGCTTATATAGTAGAAAATGAGATATTTGATGATTATTCAAGTCAAAACTTTGCAACTATAGTCTCAGGTCCACCAACAGGACAAGAATTTACAAATCCAGCCCGATTATATAATGGTGTACTATCTGGACTTAATTTAACAGTAGTAAAACAAGCAACAGCAGATAATCTTAATAATGAAATATCTAGTTATGTTAGTGCTGGAACTCCAGAAAGACTTCTTAGGATATTTCAATTTCCATCTCGTTTAGGTGGTTTTAGTTCTATTATTAGTATGTACTCAAATACAATTGAATTCTCTAATCCTACTGGAGTAAATGGATATACTCCTAAAAATAATAAATTATATACATATCCGTATAAAAAACTTGTGTTAATGGCAACATCTGGAGATAATGTAGAATTACAATACGAGTTATTTTCTGAAAATAAAATTAGAGTTGATGGTGTTATACAGCCCACAACATCTATGAAAGCTTATCCTATTAATTATAGAGGTCTTTCTAAAGATTATACAAAGAGTGTAAACTTAGACTGTAATATTGAGGTAGCTTGGACTGGTAATGCTTTTGAAGAATGGTTAGCTAGAAGTTCGGTTACTGAAGCTATTAAAGGAGTAGGCATGTTAGGAAGTGCATTATCTGGAAATATAGCTGGAGTTGTTGCTGAAGGAACTAGTATGGTAAATGATTTCTATCAAGCTAGTAAATCTAGTAGTGGTGTTCACGGTAATACATCTTCTGCTGGACTAAATATTGGAGAAGGGAACCTAGGTTTTAGATTATTACAAGAATCAATTAAATCTGAAGTAGCTAGAGAAATAGATGAGTATTTTACAAGATATGGATATAATATAAGAGAACTAAAGATTCCAAATCTAAATACTAGACCATTTTTCAATTATGTTAAGATAGGACAGGATGAAGAGATTGGATATGGAGATGTACCAGCTATGTATATGGAAGATATAAATAGGGCATTTAGAAATGGTGTTACCTTATGGAAGGCACATATACATTTAGGAAACTATGCTGTAAATAATGACATTTAAAAAAGAACTGAATCTCAGTTCTTTTTATATTATATATGTTATATTAATATGAACATATTTAGTTCCAGTACCACTTGGTAATTTAACTTGTACATTATTATTATCTATATACATATAAGCTAATTCATAACTTTCTGGATTAGTATTGTATTGATTATTAGTAATAATAGCATTGCTATTTATTGCTGAAGTTGGTCTATAGAAGTAATCTAGCACTCCTATATTTTTAGTTCCTGATATCTGACTACTATCATACGAGAACAGTATATTGATATTAACAACATTACTAGATTTCTTAACTTCATTAGCAAGTACATTTAATCCATTTAAGATATTTTTTAATGAAGATTTATTATCAATACTTAAAGTAGAATATATATTGCCTTCTAATAATCCATAATATTCAGTTAAATTAGAAAAATAGGTAGTAATACCTGAAGCTGGATTACCTTTTATAAATGAATCTATAATTCTAATATTTTGTGTTTGATTATTATTTTGTAAATGTAGTATATAAGGGTCTGAAGGATAATGATTCTGACTATATATACTTTCATTAAAATATACACTAAGTTGGTCTATAAATATTTGTGGATTGTCATTTCCAGATGTAATTTCTTCTTGATATATAGTATATTTATAAGTATCTGAATAGCACTGATTTAAAAACAAAATACACTTTCCGTATATATCAACAAATTTAGAGTTAGGTAAATTTTGATAATTTAATATCCAGGCATGTATTCTAGTTAAATAATTTAAGTAACTTCCAGTTTTTACAGCTATATTACAATCTATTAAGATAATATCACTAAAATGTGAATCTCCGTGATTTAATTCTAATCCTATCGAATCTTGCGAATTAATGTTACCATTTATATGGCAATTATGAACATTAACTTCATATCCGTTACTGTATTTCAAACCAACTTTAGTAAGATTATTAATTGTAATATTTTTAATCTCTTTCTTTCTACCGTTAATAATATTAATACCTACATTAGCTACACTATTCATATCGATAGTTAAATTTTCAATACAGCCATAATAGCCCACTGAGTCAATTGATATCATATCGATTGGATCATTAGTTATAATAGTAGAATTGTTAAAATCAACATATAACTTATCTATTTCCATAGTTTCTGATATTAGATATATCTTTCCTGATGGAGATGTTAATTTCATATTATTACTCTTTGCATAATTAATAGCCTTTGATATATAGATATCATCAAGATGTATTCCATCACCATAGCATCCAAAATTCATCACATTTACTTCAGTTGTTATCAACTCAGCTATTAGATTAGTATCTGATAAAGACACTATAGTAGCTTCATCAACTACATCTGTATTTAGTATATTTCTTATCTTATATAAAGCTTTACCTCCATCATCTATAAAGTGATAACCATAAGTCATAACAAAACTTCCACTTATAAGATTAGTTGCTTCTTTTAGATTGGCAACAGTATCAAAACATAACAAAGATTTTACATTTAAGTATTCTGTTATTAGTTCTGTTAGTTCTCCAGAAGAAGCCATCTCATCTAGTTTATTATTAACTTCTTCCTGAACATCTAATGAATCAAACCAACTATTTAATTCATCAATATTCTTAACTAAAATATTATTATTTTTAGTTAGATTGTTTATGTGTTCTTTCATTATACACATAAGTTCATAATTTGTTAGTGCATCAAAATCAGCTTCTATAAATGGAAATGATTTTAAGACACATAATTTAAAAGGTGTTAATTTATTATATTTATACATATACATATCCTTTCTATACTAGTCCATAGAATAGACTATCTAATTCTTCAAATATCATATTGTAGATACTAAGTCTACTTTCAATAAATGTTTTATATATAGTCATTTTATCAGATGGACTTCTTTTAATTACTTCTTTTAGTTTATCTTTATCTGTTCCAGTAGTGTTTCCAGAACTATTAGATATATCAGATACCTTATTATTATCTAAATTATATTCAGTCATATAACTACCATCTTTAACATCTTCAATCTCATCTTGAGGCATTACAGAAAATCTTCTATCTGATTCAGTATTACTACTAGAGCTAGTGTTTAGATTATTTGATGATGTACTTTCTCTATTATCTTCTAAATCACGTTCTGTAACTTCTCCATCATTTAGAATATCCCATCCTTCTAAAGAATCAAATAATTTATTATATATAGGCATAATAGAATTTAGTTTTACATTAAGTCTTAACTTAAATGCTGTAACTGTTTCTTGTCCTATTCTTCTCATCATATAATTATTTAATATCATTACCTCAAATTCTTCTTTTGAAAGTTTACTAGATAATGGATAATCAAAATCGAAAACCATTTCTCTTCCTACCTTAGCTAAATCTTTTATTTTAGGTTTTTCTTCCTTATTATAATTAACATAAGAATTAAGTAAACTATAAACAGTAGGTGGCATATCATAGGTATCTGGTATCATTGGCATTAATATAAATGGTGTTATCATTCTATATCACTTCCTATCTCTTCTGATTCCGATTCCATTATAGAATCATTTTCTAGACTTGTTGGAAGTCCATCATAATATTCTACTATAATCTCATCTTCTAATAAGTGTCCGAATTTTTTATTAATTTCTTCTATAGCTTTATACCTAGTTTCAAATCTATTATATCTTGAAGCTATAGTTCCACCCTGACTAATTCTAATCTCATCTTGAATTAATCTTTCTTTCTTATTAAATGATATATTAGATATTCCTATAAGTCTTAAAAATTCATTCCAGATTCTATCTTTATGATCATCTAATTTATCAGTTACAAAAGGAGCCGGTTGTAAGACAATTTCAGTATCATCAGTCAAAATATTATCATAAGTAATAACTGTCTCATTATACCCATCAACATTATTTACTAAGTCTTTAATAGTTTTTTCTTTATCAGCACTTGTTTTCCAGAATCTAGCTGTCTTTTGATTATGTACGTTTATATCGGTAGTTCTCTCTATTTGTCCCATCCTCTCAGCATACTGACAAATATCAACATACAAAGGATATTTACCCATATTATCATACATTATTACATACTCATCTTTTTTAAGTGCTCTTGTATAGCCATTTTTTCCTATTACTTGTATTGATGTAGGTCTACCATATACATCTAATTTGCCGACATTACTAAATGGTAAAGCTAAAAGTTCTTTCATAACCTCATCATAAAAGAAAGCCACAGCACCTTTTATTAATAGTTGCTTATTTACATAAGACATATCTATATTATTAGGCATATTTCTAAATACATAGACATTCTGTGCTAGTGTTACCATTTGTCTTAAATACATTTTATAGGTTAAATAATTTGATAACTGACTATTTATTAATTTTTTCTTCATATTTAATCCTTTCTTTATAAAATTAAAAGAGTAGATTTACTACTCTTTATAATCTTATAATACTGTAATAGTAGCTTCACCACTAACTGAATCATCATAGATAGAAGTAGCTTTTATAACTATTGGATTAGGTTCGTCTGTATCAGTTGGAGTATAATCAGATGGAATATAAACTTTTCCGTTTTGGTCTATTGTTACTTTAGTAGTTTCTCCTGGTGCTTCATCAATACTCCATTGTACTGCTTTATTTACAAATCCAGTAGAAATTACACTTGCTGTCAATTGTACGAATTGTCCTGCTGTAGATGTTACTTCAGAAGGATTAATTGCAACAGCTGTTACACTTCCTGAGTCAGGTGTAAATACAGTAGCTTGTTCAAATGGACTAGTAGAGAATACTCTCCAAGCGTGTAAATAGTGATTATTTTCTAAAGTAGTAGGATTATAGAATTCAGTTTGTTTCATTCCACTATTATTATCTAAAGCATAATCATAATCCATAAACCATTCACGAGATATAAGTACTGCTGGTATTTTCTCTAAAGCTGTAATTTCAGCTTCTGTAAATGGAATGTATGCACTTCCTAAAAGTTCTGTTAATCTTTCATTATCATGTACTCCAAATCCATCACATAAAACTAATCTAGCTCTCATATCAGCTTCATCTTTAAAGAATGATGTTGCTAATACTTCAGTACTAAAATCTGCTTCAAAGTCAGTTGAAACTATTAATATCTGGTCATCAAATCTAGTAGCTCTTCTAACTCCAGCTGGATTATAGTTAGGATTTCTAAATGTAAATTTATTAGAAATTGATTTAATAGCACTAACTCTCTTTCTTGGTGTTAGTGTACTATAACTTGATATTACAGATGGAGTCATAGTACCATCTAATATTCTTCTTGCTAACATATATTTATCAGTAATATATGTATCATATTTTAATGATTCATATAGCATAGCTATAGCTTCATCAATAAAATCAAATAAACTTCCTTCTCCATCAAAAGCCATAGCTAATTGACTATCAGATGTAGTTGTTTGATAGAATTTTTGGAAATTTACTTCATGTATATAATTAAATACATTAGGAACTTCAGTCTCTAAGAATTTATCTTTATTTGTAAATTCTTCGTTATAGTCATAAACATTACATAAATCTAAAACTAATTCTCTTATCTGTTGTCCGAAACTTAATGTTCCTCTTTTTGTGAATTCCCACGGATTGTCCCATCCGTTTCTTTTAATAACTGTTAATCCTATTAGGTTTACAGTTTTGATGAAAGCATTTCTATATCTTTCATTAGAACTAATTATTTTACCTATTGGTTTAATTGATTCACCCTGTACTGGTAAATCTAGTTCTTGTAATTCTGGTGTTACATTTATTATATAACTTAACAATTCAGAATCACTTGTTACTTTTAATGAATTTTTACTAAAAGCCATAATTTATTCTTCCTTCCTTATTATATTTCTTTAATATCTATTACTTCTTTTTCTTCCATTTCAGGATTTTCTTCTTTTTCTTCAGATGCTTCATTAGAACTCATAAATCTATCTTTGTATTTTTGCTTTAATGTTTCAAGCTCTGCTTTAACATTATCAAGTTCAGTAGTATCTGGAATATCCATAGAATCAGTAATATCTTCTATTAATTCAATAGCTAAATCAACATCAGAGATTTTCTCATTTACTTTAGTTATTAATTCATCTTTACTTATTTTAGTCATTACTTATCCTCCTTTATTAAATAATAATTTAATAAAATAAAAAAGTCAATATTAATATTGACTTATTTAACTCTTAATTTTTGCCCTGGAAAAATTATATTTGATTTTAAATTATTAAGTTCTTTTATATATGTATATTTAGTTCCTGTACCATAATATTTTAAAGATATCTTCCATAAGGAATCTCCAATTTTTACAGTATAATATACATAATTTCTTTCATTTACAATATTCTGTATAGTTTGATAATCATACCCAGCATTTTCAAGAAGTTCTTTTCTTTTAGGATAAACATCCCATTTCATATCTATTACTTCTTGAGCTATTTCTTCATTAGATTTCTTTACTGTCCCACTATCAACTATATTTGTCCCACTATCAACTATATTTGTCCCATTATCATACTTAGTTAAATTATATGTATTAATTAATGAAACTATACTATCTATATAAGATGGACTTGTAGCATATCCACCTTCTTTAATTGCTGTTATACATTTTACAAAGTCATTTTCATTTACTGCTTTAGAATATCTATCTAATCCAGTAATTAAATTATAATAATCAGCTATAGATTCAGATATATTATTATAAGCTCTAAAACTTGCTTCTATCTCTGTATAATTTACTCCATCATAACATTCATTAGTTTTACTATTAAATACTTTACCTGTCCAGCTTTTAGTAGCCTTTATTCCAAATATAGCATTTGCTTTCATCATCAATTTAGAACTTCCAAATCCACTTTCTAAACAAGCCTGAGCTATACACACAGAAGGTAAAACATGTTTTTCTCTTCTATTGTTTTCTTCTATTACTATAGGTGCTATCATATTTATAAATTCATTTCTAGTCATTTTATTTATCCTTTCTATTATAAAAGAATAGCATTAGCTATTCTTATTATTTTCATCTAATAATCCCATTTTAGATTCTATTATGGATAGTCTTGTATTCATACTGTTAAGAGTTGATAACATTTCTTTCATAGTTGTGGCTTGAAAATATATCAAGTATGCTATACAAACAGCACTAGTTCCATAATTAGAAAATATATTTAAAAGTTCTTCCATTTTATTTTACCTACCTTTCAAATATATTATATAAGATTTTTTTTATTTATTCAAATACTTCTCCTGTGCTTTCTTCTGTTAATATTGGTGTAGCTTTATAAGTAGTTCCTTTAGAAGTCTTTACCTCACATACTTTAAACATTTCTACCATTCCTAAATAGTTCTTTACACTTTTTAAGAATACTTCAGACCCAGAAGAAATATAACCTTCATCAGTTGCATAATAATTAATATCAAATTCTTTCTTATCTACTTTGATATGACATAAAGCATATCCTTTAATACTAACTATTTTACCTACAGAATCACATACCTTATCAGCTGTAACATCTCCATTTTTACACATTGTTTTAAATAATTCTGTATCACAAACTCCCTTTGTTTCCTTTATCGTAACTTCATAATTCATTTTTCTATATCCTCTTTTCTAGTACATTTATATGCACTAATCAGTTATTTTGTAACAAGTAAAATGGTTGAAATAATTTTTTGTTTTGAGAAATAAACTCTTTTTAACAGCATTGTGTAATACGCGTACTAATAATAGATACAAGCACAAAATAACTGATTACTATATATAAATTAGGAAAGAGTTACTATATTTAATAGAAAGGAGTCCATGTCATTTATTACTAACTATGTTTTACCTAGATTATAATAACTCTTAACTAAAATTAAAGTTATAGTAAATTGGATTTTTACTAACATAGAAGAGTGATAAGTTCCTCTATGCAATATAATAATATAATATTAATATTTTAAAGTCAATACATTTTGCATTAATTAACTAAATAGGAACTGTGAAACAATGTTCCACGTGAAACA
>JAKSUE010000003.1 GCA_024409165.1 archaeon | reverse complement strand
GAGAACAAAAAATAGAACGATCTGAAAAATAAAAAAACATGAAAAAAAAAATATGAATAAAAAAATAAAACAAAAATAGAAAAGAAAAAAAGAAAAAATATGTTAAATAATTAAATATTTAACATAATATTTTTAACATTCATCAAGTTCATTAATATCTATATTATCAGTATTTGGGAATACCCAAATCCATATACCTGTTAATAAAGCGAATATTGCTGCAACAAATATACCATAACTTAAATCATAGTATGAACTAATGAGAGTAATTAACAACGGAGTAACAAATTGAACTCCCCGTGCTAAATTGAATATAGTTCCTACAGCAGTATTTCTGATTTTTGTAGGGAATAATTCTGAGAATAACGGTCCGAAACCTGAGAAGAATCCTACACCTACACCTACAATAAATAATACTAACAATATTAAATTATCAGCAGATACTTGGTTCCAGAATAAAGTAATTAATGTAATTCCAATAGCCATTATGAAAGAATATATTGTAAATGAGAGTCTTTTTCCAATTTTCTCAGATACTATACCAAATGAACTGTAACCTACAAGGTCTCCACATTGCATAATAATAATTCCAATAGTTGATCCAACAATAGTTAAACCTCTTTCTTTTGAAAGATATGTTGGAAGCCATGAATATGTAAACCAATATGCAGCCATACCAAAAATACATAAAATTAATGAAATAATGAAGTATTTTCTATAACCTTGACTAATTAAAGCTTTAACTTCAGCAATACTACCTGGATTTTTATTTTCTTTTTTATTTTCAATCCATACATCAGATTCATTTAATCTTCTTCTAATTAAAATTACAATAAATGCTGGAATAACAGATAACATAAATGCAAATCTCCAACCAATAATAGGAGAGATTATATTACCTACAATAGCTGCAAGAATAATACCTACAGGAGCACCAGATTGCATTAATGCACCAAAACGTCCTCTTAAATGAGGAGGGAAAGTTTCATTAATAAATGTTTGACCAGTAGCCCATTCACCACCAACACCAATACCTGTAATAATTCTAAAGAGCACTAATGAACCAAAGGACCATGCAAAACCACATAAAAATGCACCAATACTGTAAACTATGATTGTCCATTGTAATACCCTTTTACGACCATATTTATCTCCTAATATACCACAAATAATTCCCCCAACTGCAGTAGCAAGTAAAGAAACACTAATACACAAGGAAATCATCATAGGAGTTAAACCAAGGTCGGCTTGAAGAGCAACAGTTAAGTAAGTAAATAACATTAAGTCATAAAAATCAAATACCCAACCAGCCCAACTTATACCAAATATCTTATAATGTTCTCGAGTTAAAGTTTTATGTTCATTTAATAATATACTAAACCCCCCCATTAATTAAAATAAATTAATAAAATAAATTAATTAAAAATAGAGTTAAAAGTGATTAATGATTAATTAATAAAACAATAATTAAAAAAAAGTAAAAAAGTAAAAAATAGTTATGAAAAAATTCATAACTAAAATAAATAGACTTAGAATAAGTCGTGTAAGTTAATTAAGTAAGCACCTAATTTACCGTCGAAGTTACCTGCACTAATTTCAAGTACACCATCAATAGTACAAGCTGCTTCAATACCCGCTTTCATAGCTGCTCTTACAGATTCTTCGTCAGCACCGTCAATAACGATTTCCATTACACCGTTAACTTCATCAGGAATGTCAGAGTCAACTTTGTCTTTTAAAGTTACACACATTTTTTCGTTAGTAGATGCGCCTAAGAATTCGTATTTGTTGGATCCTACTTTAGAACCAGAAGCAACCATACCACCAGGGAATGGAGTAATTACTTTTTCTACACCAGCAATAGCATCAACAGCAGCTTCAGCAGCTACAAGAGCGCTCATTTTACTGTTAGCCATAATAAAGAAGTTTCCTCCAGCTACACCATCTTGGAAACCAAATGCAGATTCTACTAAGAAGTCACCAGACATAATTGGGATAGAGTGGATAGTTCTTCCATCAATTTCTAATTTTTCTTGGAATCCGTCACCGAAGAATTTAAGTTTGTTACCAGTTTTTAAAACTTCTTCAGAGTCAAGAGCATTGAATACTGCAGTAGTAGGAGCAGTTAAAATACCCATACCAATTCTTTCCATGAGTTCGTGGTCTAATTTCTTTTTAGAACCGTGACAAATCATAATTGCGTAACCAGGTCTTCCATCAGGAGTTTCACTAGGGTCTAAGTAGCAGTCAATACCTGCTTCAGCAGGACAACCAATAACAGAAGTACCGTATCCAGTAGCTTCAGTAGCTGCAATAAGAGCTAATTTTTTAGTAGCTGCAGTAACAATCATTCTAGTAACTTTAATTCCAAAACCTTCAGCAAAGGTATCTCTAATTTTTACACCATTAATTTCCATAATTTCACCATTTAGAAATCTAAAAGCATTTTAACTCCTTTAATAACTAGTAGTTTTAAAGGCCTTTAAATAAAAACTAGCATATTTAAAGGATAATTAAAAATAACTTTTATTTCAATTTATTAATAAATTAAAATAAATTAAATTAATAGATAGCATAACAACTAACAATTAATCTAACTATACTTAAAATTATATTAAATAAATAAAATAAATGTTTCTATTTTATTCTAAAAAATAAGTAAAAAAATAAGTAAAAAAATAAGCTGAAAAATAAAAAATAAAAAAATAAGAAAATAAAAAATTAATCTTCAGACTGATTAATATCTCAATCATCTTCAGATTGACTAATATCCTCACTATTTTCAGATTCCGAACTTCCTTCACTTAGTTCTTTGGCTTTACCTAATGATAAACTATCTAAAACATTAGCACCGTATACTGAAAGTGCAATTAAACCGAGAATTGTAGTCATCCAGAAGGAAATTAAACGTTCTACAACAGTAGCTGCTGCACTAATAGATGCTGTGATTCCTGCTCCTGAGTAGAATAAAATCATGATTCCATCTACAGCACCAAGACCACCAGGTAAAAGAGGAACCATACCAACTAAACATGCAATAATAAATACTTCAGCAACAACAACTAACGGAACATTAGCACTAAATGCTAAAAATACACAGTAAACTCTTAAAATTTCCATAAACCAAACTAAAAATGATAAAGGTAAAGCATATAATAACACATTCCTATCAGTGATTAATACTCTCATTGTTTTTTGGAAACCTGAAACATAATTTCTAATTTGAACTTCATGTTTTGGTTGATATTTCTTATAAAATCTTTTAACAAGTTTTACAATCCAGTTAGTAAGTTTAGTACCAAAAGATTCATTAACAGACATATAAATTATAATAACTACAAGTATTGTAATTGCAGTAACACAAGCAACTAATACACCAATCCAAACAGGACTTAATGCAAAAGTAAAAATCATACCAATAATTGTTATAATAGCTAAAATAATAAATGGAAAAGTATCTAATGCACGATCTCCAAGTACAGTAGCAAAAGTCATATCAAAAGTATAATCAGATTCTTTAGATAAAACATAAGCCCTAACAGGCTCTCCTCCACCACGACCACTTGGAGTAATATTATTAACAGCTAAACTAAGTAAAACCATTGGTAAAAGTTTCTTAATGGTAACATCACCCATATCTGCACTTTTATTAATAATATACCAACGTAATGTGTATAAATAATATGTAATACATTGTAAAATAACAGCAATAATAATATACAAAGGATTAGCATTTTTAAGAGCATTAACAACAGTATCAATACCAATAAAGTACAAAATAACTGCCATAATTATTAAACCTACAAATAAAAAAATGATAGTGTTCCTATGTTTTTTTAAGTTAACCATTATTTTACCTCACAATAATTAAATTGATAAATAAATACATTATATGAATAAATAGTATTAATTTAATTATATATTATAAAATAAAATACTATTATTTATAATAAATATATAAAAATGTTTAAATATATAAAAATCAAAATAATAAATCTATGAGATATATAACTGGAAATGACATACGTATAATTTGTCACTATCTTGGGATGATTATGCAAGGAGTAGGTGTTGTGCTTTTAATACCTCTTTTAGTTGCATTCATATATCAAGAAGGAGACTATCTTTGTTATGCTATTCCTTGTTTAATCTCAATTGTAATAGGTACTTTTTTTAATAAATACTTTGAAAAATATCAGAAACTTAGATTAAAACATGGTATGATTGTATCATCAATAGCTTGGCTTTGGGCTGCTTTTATTGGTTCTTTAATTATGATGATATGTTTAGATATTAGTTTTGTTAATGCTTTTTTTGAAAATATCTCTGCTTGGACAGGTAGTGGATTTACATTTTTCCCAAATGTAGAAATCTTACCTCACTCAATCTTATTCTTAAGAAGTTTAGAAGAATGGATTGGAGGATTAGGTATTGTAGTTATATTTATTGGAATTATTATCAGAAGTGGTACTTCCGCAGCACGTCTTTATAAATCAGAAGCAAGAGATGAAAAAATTAAACCAAGTATAACAAATACATTAAGAAAAAGTTTAACTATTTATGTTATTTATACCGTGGCTGGAATTATTGCATTTATTTTACTTGGACTCCCTATTTTTGATGCTGTAAATCTCTCACTTACATCAATATCTACAGGTGGAATGTCAATTAAAAATGCAAATGTAGGTTTTTATCAAAATTATTTAGTTTATATTGTAACTATGATTTTAATGATTTTAGGTGCTACAAGTTTTGCTGTACACTATAAAGTTATTAAAACAAAAGGAAAAGCATTATTTAAAGATATTCAATTCCAAACTATAATAGTTACAATTCTAATTGCATCAATAATAATCTTATTAAGCACAGCTATCGCTCCAATGGATGTTATTTTCCATGTAGTTTCTGCAATCACTTCTACAGGTGCAAGTATCTCACCTACAGCAGATATTTCACTCTGGCCAGGATCAACATTAATCTTATTATTTATTTTAATGGCTATTGGAGGTTCTTCAGGATCAACTGCAGGTGGTTTAAAAATAGTACGTATAATCGCTGCATTAAAAGGACTTAACTTAAATGTCCGTAATATCATCTCTCCAGAAGGTAGAGTAATTAATACAAAAATTGCAGGTAGAATATTAAAAGAAAAAGAAATTAAAGAAGCTACAACATACATCTCATTATTTATTATGTTCTTAGCTATTGGTTGGTTTATATTAGTACTCTACGGTGCAGATCCATTAAACTCATTATTTGATATTATTTCAGCACAAAGTAACAACGGATTAAGTACCGGAATTATTATTGCAGAACTTCCTGGAGCAATTAAATTAGTTTTAATCTTTGAAATGTGGATTGGTAGATTAGAAATTATCCCAGTTCTTGTAATCTTAAGAAGCTTATATGAATTCATTAAACCAGCTAACAAGAAAAAAAGCTCAACAAAAACTAAATCTAGAAAAGTTAAAGTTGAAATTGAATAATTAATATAATTTATAACAGAAATAATATGTACTATTAAATAATTCATATACTCATTTTAAAATCCACTCAAATCTTTTTAAACATTTAATGAAAAATTATTAAATTAATATTAGTATTCATAAAATAAATGAATAAAATGAAATAAATGAGTAAATAATTTAAAAATTCATTAATTTAGGTGGTTATTATGTATATTATTATTATGGGAGGAGGTCGTGTAGGACTTTCTTTAGCTGATCTTTTAATAAATGATGGATATGATATTACAATCATTGAAAGTAGGGAAGAATTATGTAATAAAGCATCTGTAGAATTAGATGCAATGGTAATTTGTGGAAATGGTACTGATACTAAAATATTAGAAGAAGCGAATATCGATGAAGCAGATGTTTTTGTAGCAAGTACTGGAAATGATGAAGCTAACTTATTATCCTGTGTTTTAGTAAAAGAATATGATGTTCCTAAAATTATTGCAAGAGTAAGTAATACAGACCACGAAGAAGCATTTAAAAAAGTAGGAATTGATGAAGTAATCAGCCCTGAAAGAACTGCTGCAGGATTCCTTGAAAAACTTATTACTAGACCACATGTAGCAGATTTAACTGCTTTTGGTGAAGGTGAAGCAGAAATCTTAGATATGAAAATTAGAAACCAAAAAATGTTTGGAAGACCTATAAGTGATTTCTCACCAACAAAAGATTATATTATTATTGCAAGATATGGTCCAAATGGATTAGAAATTCCACGTCCAGATGATATTCTTGGAAATGGTGAAAGAATTTCAATTCTTGTAAAAACAAAAGCTATTGAAAAAGCTGAAAAAAGATTCATGGGTGGAAGAAGATTCTTATAAATCTTCCCACAACTATTTTTTTATTTAATTTTATTTTTATTTATCAACAATTTAACAAATACTATTTTTAATATTTTAATATTTTAATAAATTAATAAATTAATAAATAAACTATTTTTGATTATAATAACATAGAAGCAGACATTGCAATATGATTATTTCCATTATTTACCCAAGGTCCATGACCTGGAAGTAAATACTCAATATCTAATTCTTTTAATTTAGCTAAAGATTCCTTCATATCCTGAACATCTCCCCCTAAATCCATACGTCCAATACCACCATTAGCAAAAATAGTATCTCCACAAATTAAAATCTCACCATCATATAATGAAATTCCACCTAATGTATGTCCTGGAGTAAATATAACTTCAAAATTAGCTATTTTATCCCCTTCCTTAAGTTCAATATCCACATCATGTCTTGAAATCTTAGAACCAAACATTCCAGATACTGTTAATTTACTATCAGCATCCCTTAAGGATTCACTATCATATTCACCAATAGCTATTTTTGCATTAGGGAAAAACTTATTTCCACCAACATGGTCAAAATGACAATGTGTATTGACAACTACATCTATATCATCAATATTAATTCCAAGTTCTTTAATACAAGACTCTAAATAACCATCATTTTCACCAGTCCCAGAATCAACCAAAATATAATTATACTCACTATCAGAACCAGTATTATCAATCAAATAAGAATTAGAATCAGCAAAAAGACCTTGAATACAATAAACATTATTAATTTTTTCCATAACAACACCTTACACTTAATCTATTATTAAATTTAACCTAATTAGTATTTAAAATATGACAATAAACTCAATTGAAAAATATAGAAATGAAAAATAGAAATTAAAAAACAATAATAATATAACAATTGTTAAAAAGAGTTGGTTAAAAAAATGGGGTCACAGGGATTTGAACCCCGATCCTAGGATTTCTCTTGTCTCAGTACTCCAATTGGTCATCACTTCACTAATAATTAGTGTTAATCACCAATTAAATTACCGATCAGACTACGCGTTTTTCTTCAAAGACAACTGGAGTCCCAGATGATGCCAGGTTACACTATAACCCCATTACAAATGAAAATAATTAGTTATAAAATAACTAATTAAAAAGCCAAGAGAGAGATTTGAACTCCCGTGTAATTGGTCTGCAGCCAACCGCTTCGCCTCTAAGCTATCTTGGCAAAAATACAGTAATATAAAGTATGTTTTAATAGTATATAAATGTTTTGATGAAACAATGAAATTTTTTGATATGAAAAAGTGATTTAAAGATAAATTAACAATATTTTAAAGAAATAATCTCAAATTTAAAAAAAATAGAAATTAAAAAATAGAATTTAAAAAATAGAATTTAAAATTTAACTTGTCTATCTCTACCAATAATCTCGTCTAATTCTAACCCTTTTTCTAAAGAATAATCTTTGGTAATTTTATAATTGCCATTTCTTGTCTTTTCTAAAATATCTGGAGATAAAAATAACCATTTAGTGTATTTAAATTTCATACCTAAATAAGGAGTTGCTCCGAAAATATTAGAAAATTCGACTAAAGCATCAATTTGAGGATGATCAATATAAATTTTGTCTTTAGTAGTTGTTTTAACTTCAATAGCTAAGTAAATTTTACCATTACCTGCAATTACATCAGGTAAGGGTTTTTTAGTAGCACCACCTGAAGCAGGTGCTCTCATAGCTGCAAAATTATTATCCCACAACTTATGAACCAAATCTCTTTCTTCAGCAGAACCTTTTTTAACCATAATACCAAACCAAATTAAAATATATAAATTAAATAATATCAAACTATGGTAAGAGCATTTGAAAAGTAATAACTTTAAAAATATAGTCTAAAAATAAATAAAAATTGAAAATAGTAGTTAAAATAATCTTTAAAATAAAAAATACCTAAAATAGCCTATTAAAATAAAAAAATACCTAAAATAATCTATTAAAATGAAATCATTAAAAAAAGTTTTAAAAATGGGGCCGGGGCCGAGATTCGAACCCGAGTCATAGGATCCACAGTCCCATAGGATGACCGCCTACCCTACCCCGGCATTAAAAATACCTAAATAGAATAAAAATAATTAAAAGATATGCGGGAGCAGGGATTCGAACCCTGGTAGACCTGCGTCAACAGGTCCTAAGCCTGTCTCCTTTGGCCGCTCGGACACCCCCGCTATAAGAGAGTGAAGAGATTCCCAATAACCTTTCAAATATAAAAAATGCTCCGACCGGGATTCGAACCCGAGTCTTCGGCTCGAAAGGCCGAAATGATTGGCCGGACTACACCATCGGAGCATAAAAATACAAATACAGTTGATTATGATGGGCCCAATGGGATTCGAACCCATGACATCCCGGTTATGAGCCGAGCGCTCTACCTGGCTAAGCTATGGGCCCAAAAGCGCCACCGGCAGGACTCGAACCTGCGACCAATCGGTTAACAGCCGAACGCTCTACCTACTGAGCTACGGAGGCATAAAAAAACCCATGCTTACATAATCAAATAAAAATCTGTTAAAGAACAGTATAATTAGATTGGATAACATAATATATAAATGTTTCTAAAAATCCAAGAAACACATTTAATTATCACCAATAAAATGTTGTACTTCATAGTATATAAATTTTATGGATAAAAGCAAATTACATAGCAAATATTATATTAGAGAGTATTATAGATATATTATAATAACTAATAAAACATGATAATAAAATAAAATTAAAATTATATATAGAAAAGGCGATGTAGCTATGGATAATAGAGAACTTAAACTTAATAGTATTGACACTTTAGAATTAATAAATAAAGCTAATAATCTTAGTTTAAAAAAAGGATATACTGAAATAAGTTTAGAAAGAGCAATATTCTTATCTTGGTGGTGTGATAAAGGAGATTGTAAATTTTGTTATATGAGTACTCAAAAAAACAAAATCAAAGATCCAACCAAAGCAAGAAGAAGAGTAAATAACATCTTAGCAGAAGCTGAAATGTGTAATCGTCTTGGATGGAATATTGAATTCCTATCTGGAGGATATAAATCATTCACAACACAAGAAATCAAATCAATAGCTACAAACATCTATAATATCACAGGAGAAGGAGTCTGGCTCAATACAGGAATAACCGACGAATTAGAAGAATACTCTAATGAAATCAAAGGAATAACTGGAGCTGTAGAAGCTGCAAACCCTAAATTCCAAGAACAAGTCTGCCCAAGTAAACCATTAGATAAAATAAGTAATATGCTTGACAAAGCAGGAGATTTAGGATTTAAAAAAGCAATAACAATCATATTAGGTCTTGGAGAAACCTTTGAAGACACAGAATACCTAATTGACTATATAAAAGAACATAAAATTGACAGAGTCATATTCTACTCATTAAATCCACACCCAGAAACAGACTATGTAAACAGCTCACAACCTGCATCACTTTATTATGCAAAAGTAGTCTCAACAATAAGACTCGCATTCCCAGACATTGAAATCATATGTGGAACCTGGGAAGATAACCTTGCAAACATAGGAATATTAATCCTAAGTGGAGCTAACGGAATCACAAAATTCCCACTATTCAAAATGTTCGGAACAAAATACGGAAAAAGAGTCGAAGAAGAAGTCAAATGGACAGGCAGAACCTTAAAAGGAACCTTCACAGACAACTCTAAATTAGGAGCAGAAAAAAGTGAATTCTCACCAGAACTCAACCAATACATAAAACGATACATAAGAGATTCTTTAAAAAATAAGTATAAATAAATAAAAAATATTTAAAATTTAAATAAAAAATAGTTAAAATAATTAAAATATAAAAAATTAAAAAAATAATAAAAATAAAAATTACTCTAAAATAATTGTAATTGAATTAGAATTAATATGATAATTTTTTCCATTCATTGAATAAGACAATGAAAATCCACCAATAAATAATTCATCATCATTATCTTTATCATCAATAGCAAATCCTGCATCACGCATATCTTTTGCAGATGGAATATGAAGAGAATATTTAATTGACTTAGATTCACCAGGATTTATAGTTCCAAAATTATAATTATAATTCTGATCTATAGCTTTAGCATTAGTAATAGGGTTTTTACCTTCATTTTTAATAGCCCAAGTAATCATAATATCAGAACCTTCTTTAGCATAAGCTGGACCAGACTGAACAGCCACAATATCTGATTTAGTGGAAACATTACTTACATTAGTATTATTAGTATCAATAGAACTACTACTATTATTAGCATCATCTAAATTAAAATTGTCACTTAGTCCAGAAACACAAAAAATAAGGCCTCCAAAGACAATAATAATGATAAGAATGATTACTGCAAAAAATCCATTATTCATAACATCACCTAATCACTGTTAATTAAAGATATTATTTATTAATATAAATATTTTACTTATTATAAAATATAAAATATCTATATAAATTGTTATATTTTAATTTTTAAAATTAATTTTAACTAAATTAACTTAATTTTTATATCTAAATAATTTTTATAACTAAAACATTGTTATAATTAAAAATTATACTTATTAACTTATATTATAAATCCTTGGAGGAATTACTATAGACGTAGATATGATGTGTGGACTTGAAATCCACGTACAACTTGAAACTGATTCAAAATTGTTCTGTAATTGTCCTACTAACTATCAAGAAGCAGAACCAAATACAAATGTATGTCCAGTTTGTTTAAATCAACCTGGTGCAAAACCAATGCCAACTAATGAAAAAGCATTAGAAAATGCTTTAATGATTTCTTTAATGCTTAATTGTAAAATTGATAAAAACTTTACTTATTTCATGAGAAAACATTATGATTACCCAGATTTACCTTGTGGATACCAAAAAACCTCTGTTCCTATTGGATATGAAGGAGAATTAAATGGGGTAAGAATTAGAGAAATCCACATGGAAGAAGATCCTGGTCAATACAAACCTGATAGAGGTATTGTAGATTACAACCGTTCTGGAATTCCATTAATCGAAATTGTTACAGAACCTGATATGAAATCTCCTGAAGAAGCTCGTAACTTCTTAAAAGAACTCATTAGAGTTTTACAATACAGTGGTGGAGCTCGTGGAGAAGGTACTATGAGAGCTGACGTAAACGTTTCTATTAACGGTGGTAACAGAGTAGAAATGAAAAACATTAACTCTATTAAAGGTGCTTACAAAGCTTTAAAATTCGAAGTAATCAGACAAAAAAACCTTGCTAAAAGAGGTGTAGAAGTTAAACAAGAAACAAGAGCATATCTTGAATCTCAAATGATTACTGTTGCAATGAGGACCAAAGAAGATGCAGATGATTACAGATTCATCCCTGACCCAGATCTTCCACCAATGGAAGTTCAAGAAAGTGAAATCGTAAGAATCTCAGAAGAAATGCCTGAAGCTCCTCACAACAAAGTAAGCAGATTCATTGAACAATATGGTATTGATGAAGAATCTGCTAAAGTATTAACTTCAGAACTTGACCTTGCTCAAACTTACGAAGAAGTAGCTAAAGAAGTAGATGCTAAATTAGCTGCTAAATGGATGAGAGATGAACTTAAACGTGTTTTAACCTACAACAAACTTGACTTTGCTGAAAGTGGAATTGTTGCTGGTGATTTGATTGAATTCATCCAAATGATTGCAAATAAAGAAATTACTGCAAAAGCAGCACACAAACTCATTGAACAAATGCCAAACAACAAACAAACCCCTAAAGCAATTGCTGAAGAAATGGGATTAATTGGTGTTGTAAAAGATGATGAAGTAAGAAAAGCTGCAGAACAAGCAGTAGCTGAAAACCCTAAAGCTGTTGATGATTATAAAAACGGTAATAAAGGTTCCATTAACTTCTTAATGGGTCAAGTAATGAGATTAACCAGAGGTAAAGCAGACCCTGGTGAAACTGTAAAAATCTTAAAAGAATTACTTGAATAAACAAAACTATAAAATAAAAAGAGTGAATATAACTTTTATATTTGCTCTAATTTAATTTTAATTTAATATAATATAATTTAAAATTTTTATTCTATTATTTCTATTTAATAAAATTAAAATTTTAAAACTTTTATTCTATTATTTCTATTTAATCAAATTAAAATATAAACAGAATAACAGAAGGCATGATAAAATGAGTAATGAATTAAAATCATTTGTAAAAGATTACATGACAAGAAATGTTATTACTGTAAACCCAGATACTCCAAATATAGATATTATAAACATAATGAAACAAACAAAACACGACGGTTTCCCAGTTGTAAATGAAAACCATGAAATCGTAGGTATTATCACTGCTTCAGATTTATTATTAAAAGATTGGACAGATGGAGACACAGCAAGTAAAGTCATGTCTACAGAAGTACTTGTTGTAAATGAAAATATGTCTATTAATGATGCTTCAAGAGTAATGTTTAGACACGGAGTATCAAGATTACCAGTAGTAAATAACGAGAGAAAAGCTCTTGGAATTATTACTAATACAGATATGGTTAGATCCCATATTGAACGTTCCACCCCAAATAAAGTCAAATCTTATAGAAAAACAATGGAACAATTATACGGATTAAGCACAACATTAAAAAGAGAAAATGTCCCTGTATCTAAAATCAGACCTACCCAAGACAGAGTTTATGCAGATGAATTAGAAGGAAGAATGTATGAACTTGAAAAAGGTCTTGCAGAACCGGCTATTGTTGTAAAAACTGGAAATAGATATATTCTTGTAGATGGACACCACAGAGCAGTTGCTTCTACAAAATTAGGTCTCGATGCAATAGACTCATATGTAGTAGATTTACAAGCAGACATACCATTAGGTATGGAAAAAACTGCAGAAAAACAAGGACTTAACACTTTTAGCGATATTAAAATCATTGATGATGATCAACACCCATTAATGGCTTTAACAGAAACAATCAAAACTGCTAAAACAAAAGAAATTCAAAATAGATAATAATTCAAAATAATAATTATAATAATTATAATAATAATTTATTAAAATAAAACTAAAATTAATAAATCTAATTAATTATACACAAAACAGAAGATGAAAAAATGGTAAATACAGATATTATAAAAGAAGTCTACGAAGTATTAGAAAGCCGTAGAGATAACCCTATTGACTCTTACACTTCTAAAATCATGCAAGACAGTGATAAAAAAGCTGAAGATAAAATTTTAGAAAAAGTAGGAGAAGAATGTGCAGAAGTAATCATAGCTTCTAAAAACGATGAAAACTTAGTTTATGAATCTGTTGATTTAATTTTCCATACATTACTTCTTTTAGTTTATAAAGGTGTAGAATTAGACGAAATTTTAGAAGAATTTGAAAGTAGACGTAAATAATTACACTCTACTTCATTTATCTATTTATCCACTATTTTTAAAAATCTACTTCATTTACCTATTTTATCACTATTTTTAAAAAATTAATAAACATACTCCATATTACGCATACCACGTTTATGAAATATCCCAAAACTTTTTTTATTAAATACCTTAAATCCATAAGAAGAATATAATCTAAACGCACCTTCATTTCTAAAATCAGCATCTAAAACAGCACGTTTACATCCTAAATCCTTACCTAATTTTAAAAGATACTCTAAAGCCTCATGACCTCTACCTTTACCACGTTGAGACTCATGAATAGCTAACTCACAAATATAAAAATCATCACTCTCAACAGTCACTAAAACAAAATTATCTAAAAAATTAACAATAGCTAAAGGTAAAGCCTCACTAAACTTAAGTTTCCTAAATAACCAAACTATATTCTTAAAATAATTATGGACAACACCTTTACCACCATTAAACATTCCAATAATTTCCTTCTCGTCAATATCCTCATCATCGAAAAATACCTGAAATAAGTGATTATCCTCCTCACCATCAACATTATTATTCTCTTCAAATTCATGAATCAATCTATTAGTAAGAGCCTTAACACCACTTTCTTTTGATTTAAAAACATAGCTAAATGTCCTATAATCAACATCATAAATAAGTTCAGCAACTCTCTCTAAATCATGAATTTCAGGATCTAAATCACGTATAATCAAATAATCACCATAAATAAATATCACTATTATAAGCAATAATAAATAATTAAAATATAACTTAATATACTTTAAAAAAATAGACTAATAATATAATAATTAAATAATAATAAATTAATAATTAAATTAATAATTATTATAATTTAGACTTCTTAGCAATAGTTTGAGCTATTGTTAATGCATAAACTCCAGCACCAAATCCATTATCAATATTAACAACAGACAAACCCGGAGCACAAGATTGAAGCATTGAATATAATGCAGCCTTACCATCAGCACCGATACCATAACCAACAGAAGTAGGTACACCAATCACAGGAACATCAACAAGCCCTGCAACAACAGAAGGTAAAGCTCCCTCCATACCTGCACAAACAACAATTGCATTAACCTCTTCAGCAATCATCTTAGCTATTTGAGGGAAAAGTCTATGAATTCCGGCTACACCAGTATCATAAGATGAAATAATCTCACATCCACCTTGCTCAATAATAACTTTTGCCTCTTCAGCAACAGGTATATCTGAAGTTCCAGCAGTTAAAATTCCAATCTTACCTAAATTCTTATCAAACTTAACAAGTTCATCATAGTAAATAATAAGAATTCTTCCTTGAGAATTATACTCAAAATTGAATCCCTCATCAATTAAATAACTCAAATCATCTTTAAGTAATAAAAATCTCTCATTAGAAAGTCTTGTAATAATTAAATTATCCACATCTTTCTTAATCCCATCATCACCTGCAAAATATCTCTGAATAATCTTAAGTAAACTATCATAATCTTTACTTTCAGCTAAAATAGCCTCTGGAAAACCAGTTCTATCTTTACGAGCACAATCAAATTTAGCAACATCACCCATTTGTAAAATAGACTCAGCTTTCAAAAGACTTTCACATTTTTCAACAGATATCTCACCAGCAGCAAGACTTTTAAGAATCTCTTTCATTTTATCACATAATAAATAGTTTAATGAATATAAAATAAAAAAATTTAATTAATTAAATTACTTTAAATAGTATACAATTATATTATTTAATTAATATAATATATAATATATTAGTATTTATAAAAATTATTTATTATTAAATTACTTATTCATAGGTGGAAATTATGAAAACAACAAAAATATTAGTAGAAGGTATTGTACAAGGTGTAGGATTTAGACCTTTTGTATATAGAATAGCTACAGAATTAGGTTTAAACGGATATGTACGTAACTTAGGAAATGTTGTAGAAATCATAATTCAAGGAAATGATGAAAAAATAAATAAATTCTTAGATAAACTTCAAAATGAACTTCCACCTATTGCAAAATTAAATAATTTAGAAATTATTGAACTTAATGAAAAAGACCAAGAAAAAAATCAAGAATATAGTAATTATAAAGATTATACTGATTTTACTATTAAAAAAAGTGCAGATAGTTTCTCTGGAGTATCTGTAATTCCACCTGATCTTGCAGTTTGTGATAATTGTTTAGAAGAAATTAATGACCCAAACAATAGAAGATACAAACACCCATTTAATGCTTGTACAGATTGTGGACCTCGTTTTACAGTTATTGAAAATGTTCCATATGATAGAGAAAAAACTACAATGGAAGATTTTCCACTTTGTGAAGACTGTGAAATTGAATACAAAAACCCTTTAGATAGACGTTATCATGCAGAAGCAAGCTGTTGTCCTGTTTGTGGACCAACTCTCCAATTATATAAAAATACAGATAAAGTAGCTACACTTATAGAATCTGATGACCCTTTAAAAGATACTGCTAAATTATTAGATGAAGGTAAAATATTTGCAATAAAAGGTATTGGAGGAACTCATTTAGTAGCTAATGTAAAATCTGAAGAAACTGTAAATTTATTAAGAGAAAGATTAGGTAGAAAAAGCCAAGCATTTGCTGTAATGAGTCCAGATATTGAAACTGTCCGTAAATTTGCAATTGTATCTGAAGAAGAGGAAAAAACACTTCTTTCAAAGGAAAGACCAATTGTAATCTTAAAAAAATCTGAAAATTATGATTTTGCAGAATCTGTTTCACCTCAATTACATAATATTGGAGTAATGTTACCATATGCTCCATTACATCACCTTCTTTTTAATGAAACAGAAAGTCAAGCTTATATTATGACATCAGCTAATGTTCCTGGAGAACCTATGATGATTACAAATCAAGAAATCCTTGAAAACCTTAATACAATAGCTGATTATTATTTAGTCCATAATAGAAGAATTTTAAATAGATGTGATGATTCGGTAGTTAGATTTAGAAGTGGAGAATTATCATTTATCAGACGTTCAAGAGGTTACACTCCAGATCCATATGATTTAAAAGGTAAATACACTTATTTAAACCCTAAATTTGACGATTTAAATATCTTATCTTTAGGTCCAGAACTTGATGTTACATTCACTTTACTTAAACAATCAAAAGCATACACCTCACAACATATTGGTAATACAAATAAATTCAGAACATATGAATTCCTTAAAGAAGCAATTGACCATATGATGAAAATTACAAAAACAACCCATTTCGATGCAATTGCTTGTGATTTACATCCACAATTCTTCACAACAAAATTAGCTAAAGAATTAGCAGAAAAATACAACTGCCCACTCATACAAGTCCAACACCACCATGCTCATGGAATTGCATTAGTTAATGACCATGTTGAAGCAAATAATGAAGAAAATAAAGAAAATAATAGAAATAAAAATGAAAATAATAAAAATAATCACGATATGATAATAATTGCAGCTGATGGAGTAGGATATGGTGATGATGGTGGAGCATGGGGAGGAGAAATCCTCTACACAAATATTAAAGATTATGAAAGAGTAGGATCTTTAATGGCTCAAAATATGCCTGGAGGAGACCTTTGTACAAAATATCCAGTACGTATGTTAGCAGCTATTTTAGCAAATGAAAACTGTGAATGGAAAAAAGAAGAATTCAACAAAGAATCAATTCAAGAATTAATGAAAAATAACTATTTAGATTATTTCCCACAAAAAGAAATAGAAATAAAAATGTTATTTAAACAAATTGAATCTAATCTTAATGTTGGAATAAGTACAAGTACAGGAAGAGTCCTTGATTCAATTTCAACAGCATTACATATTTGTAGTGAACGTGGATACGAAGGAGAAGCATCCATGAAACTTGAATCCTTTGCTTATGGTTTAAATCCAGAAAATAACTCAACTAACCCAAATTCAACTAACCCAACAATTGAACCATTAAACGATTATCCAATTATAATAAAAGAATATGAAAATAGACTTATTTTAGACACAACAGCTATTCTAAGATATATAATTAAAAAAATAGAAGAAGGTGAAAACCTTCAAAAAATAGCTATTACAGGACAAAAAGCAGTTAGTATAGGTCTTGCTGAATTAGCTATCCAATGTGCAGATAAAAAAGGAGTAAAAACAATAGGAGCAACAGGAGGTTGTTTCTATAACGAAGCAATAACTGCATATATTAAAGATTATGTTGAATCAAAAGGATATAAATTCATACAACATATCAACTCTTGCCCAGGAGATGGCTCCGTATCTGTAGGTCAAGCAATTGTTGCAGGAGTTAATTTAATAA
>JAKSUE010000299.1 GCA_024409165.1 archaeon | reverse complement strand
AATAAAAATAAAAAAATAGAAAAATAACAAAATAAACTAAAATAAAAATAATAAAATAAGAAAAAAAGAAAAAAAGAAAAAAGTAAACGAAAATTAAAATTAATATCGTTTATTTCCATCTTGAATAAATTTATAAATCAAATAAATAATAAGAATAATAGCAATTATTGGAATAAGCCAATTACAAGCCATTAAAATAACAGTTACAATTAAAATAATTGCAATTAATAATAATAAATTTTCAATTGACATAATTAACCACTTCTTTACTAATATTTTATTTTTTAAACTATTATAAATATTAACTAATTTTTATAAATATTAACTTTATATAAATATTAATTTTATACAAATATTAAAATTTTCATAATTATTAAAACTTTAAAGTAATAATTATAATTTTTCTAATGATTTATAAGCTGAAGTAGCAGCTATTGCTCCTTCACTACATGCTACAACCCATTGTTTAAGTCCACCTGTAATATCACCAGCAGCATAGACTCCTTTTAAGTTTGTAGCTTGATTTTTATCAGTTATAATATAACCGTCTTCATCAAGTGCAATATTTAATTCTTTAGCAAGTTCATTAGATGGATTATTTCCAATGAGAGAGATAAATACTCCGTTTGTAGGAATTTCTTCTTCTTTACCATCAATAGTGAATAAGACCGATTCAACCATCATATTTCCTTTAATTTCTTTAGGTCTTGCATTGAGAATAATTGGAATTTCTTTTTCATTAAGAAGATCTAAAAGATGTTTATCACATCTAAGTTTACGGCCACTATGGACTAATTTAACATTAGTGCCTAAGTTTTTTAAGAAAATAGCTTCTTGAGCAGCACTATTTCCACCACCAATCATTAGCACATCACGACCTGTAAAGAACATTCCATCACAAGTAGCACAATAGCTAACTCCTCTACCTAAGAATTCTTCTTCACCTGGAACATTTAAATGTCTATGACTTGCTCCTGTAGCTAAAACAATTGATTTTGCAAATATTTTATCAATTTTCTCTTCAAGAGAATGAATTGATTTTACTTCAAGTAAAAAACCATCATCTACATTTTTAATAGATTTAATCATTATATGTTCACGAATCTCACAAAATCTTTCAGTTTGATTTTTCATTTTAACAATCAAATCCATTCCAGAAATAGCTTCAAAACCAGGATAATTTTCCATCATAGGAACTTCAAGACCTAATCCACCAGTAAGACCTTTATCTAAGATTAAAGCTTTTGAATTTTGTCTTCCAGCATATAAACCAGCAGTTAAACCAGCAGGTCCAGCACCACTAATAACTATGTCAAAGTTTTCCATATTTTGACCTCCTTAATTGGATAATAAATATTCAATTTAATTAAAATAAATATACTAAATATATTAAATTAATTGTATTAGATTAATAGTATTAACTTAGAATTTAAAAAAATTTTCTAAAATTACATTTGAGACATTAATTTTTTCAATTCAGTTATATTAAGTTCAATAAAATCTTTACAATTTGGATCTGCCATTAATTTAAATGCTTTTATTCCAGATTTTTCATAAGATTCAGCAGATAAAGCTTGTAATTCATCAACATCTGATTCTAAAACAAGATTTAATTGTTCTTTTTGCTCTGAATTTAAATTATCTAAATTAGCACGAATAACAGATTCAAATTTAGAAACAAGATTAGAATTTTTACTAATCATACGTTTTAAGATTAATGTAGGGATTTTTGAAACAAGACTTTCATAAGGTTTAACGTCTTCATAAGTTAATTTTTTGTTTTCCATAAATAAAACCTCACAATAAATCAAATTAAAATTTCGATTTATAATTAAATAATAATATATTATTTTAATAATATAAAACTATTATC
>JAKSUE010000298.1 GCA_024409165.1 archaeon | reverse complement strand
CTGATTTAATGGTTAATGGTATTGGTATTTTAAAAGTTTTACAATATGCTCAACTCACTGGTGTTGAAAGATTTGTTTACTCTTCCTCTGGTTGTGGAGTATACGGACTTGACTCCCAAATGCCATTTAAAGAACATGATATCTCTATTTCATTACACACTCCTTACCAAGTAACTAAACTTCTTGGTGAATTATACACTAATTACTTCCATAACTTATATGATATGCCTATTGTAAATGCAAGATTCTTTAATGTATTTGGTCCTGGTGAAGTCCCTGGTAAATACAGAAATGTAATTCCTAACTTCTTCTACTGGTCTATGACTAACCAAGCATTACCAATCACTGGTGACGGATCTGAAACCCGTGACTGGACCTTTGTAGGAGATATTGTAAACGGTCTTCTTGCTATGGGTATTGAAGAAGAAGCTATTGGTGAAGCTATCAACTTAGGTTCTGGAAAAGACCACAGAGTTATTGACATGGCAAATAAAGTCAACTCCTTAACTGGTAACACAGAAGGTATAGCATACGTTGCAAGAAGAAACTGGGATGCTAAAACCAAATTATTATCCTCAATTGATAAAGCAAAAGATATCCTCGGTTACAAACCTACTGTATCCTTTGATGATGGTTTAGAAAAAGTATACGGTTGGTTCACTGACAATTGGGAAAACATTGAAGAATCTGCTGAATTCTAAGTGAATTCTTCAATTTATTTTATTTTTTTATTTATTTTTTAATAGTTTACTAGTAAACTATTTTTTTATTCTCTTATTTTTTCTATTTCTTAATGTTTTATTTTATTTATCTCATTTTCTTAAATATATAAGCTACCACTGTTCCAAATAAATTCTGCCAAATTGAATACATAGCACCAGGTACAGTTGCCATAGCTAAATTTGGAAAACTTGTTGTAGCTAATGCGGTTGCTAAACCTGAATTTTGCATAGCTAATTCAATTGCAATTGTTTTTATCTTGTCTAATGGGAATCCAAGTATTTTTCCAAGGGCAAATCCACAAATATGTCCTAATAAATTAAGAGCAATAACTGCAACTAAAACAATAAGTCCCATTGTTAAAAGTTTATCTGCAGTATGAGATATTACTAAAATAACAATAATTGCAATAGAAGTAATTGCAATAGTTGGAAGTATATCTCTAACTTTTTCAACAAATCTTTTAAAATAACGATTAATAATAAACCCTAAAACCAATGGGATTATAACAATCTGAACAATTGATATAAATAAAGATAAAATATCTACATCTACAGTTGTTTTTAAGATTATAAAACTAATTAAAGGAGTTAAAACAGTTGCAAGAATTGTATTTACAGTTGTCATTCCAATTGATAATGCAGTATCTCCACCACTTAAATAAGTAATAACATTACTTGCAGTTCCTCCAGGACAAGTACCAACTAGAACAAGCCCAACAAGTAAACCAATTTCTAAATTTAATAAAGAACCAATTATAAATGCAAGTATCGGCATTAAAGTAAATTGAGCAATAATTCCAACAGCAATATACTTAGGTTTCTTAAAAACAACCACAAAATCATCAAATTCAATAGTCAAACCCATTGAAAACATTAAAATCATTAAAAAATAGTTAACATAATTAACATCAATCCAATTAAATGAATTCGGATTAATAAATGATATGATAGCTGCTATAACTATCACAATAAGCATATACTTCTCAAATACATCACTAATCTGTTTCAAATTCATTTAATCACCTTTGTTAATTAATTATGTATATCTTATTTTATTTATTCATCTAATTTTAAGTTATTGCTTTTGTTTTTTATATTTTTTATAGCAAAGTTTTATATTATTCTATTAATATAATTTTATTATATTAGATTAT
>JAKSUE010000297.1 GCA_024409165.1 archaeon | reverse complement strand
AGTTGAGCATATTGTAAAACTTTTAAAATACCAATACCATTAACCATTAAATCAGTTTCAGGATTATCTACACTGTTTTGATTTGCAAAGTGAGCAGCTAAATGGAAAACATAATCAGGTTTCATTTTAAATACTCTTTTTAACTCTTCATCATCAAGAATATCTCCCTTAATAAGCTCAATATTATCAGCAACAGGAGCATTCCATTCATATGCAGAAGACATATTATCCATAATAATAACTTTTTCTGCATTTAATTCAGATAATTTACGAGTTAAATTACTACCAACACAACCTGCTCCACCAGTTACAAGAACAGTTTTACCTTCATATTCATTAAATGTACGCATAACAATCACACTATGATAAATTTTTGATTATTTAAATATAATATATAAAAGATAATAAAAATAATGATTATCGAATATTTATACAAAATTTATATTTGTATTTAATAATTAATAAAATTATGTAAAAATTTTTAAAAAATATTGTAAAATAAGTAAAAATAATAAAAAATAATAAAATAAAAACATTAAATAATGTTAAAAAAATAAAAAAAGTTAAAAAAGAATAGAAAAATCTATTCGTTTTTCATTTCAGTGTATCCGCATTTACCGCAAGCGTATCTATCACCATGGTCAGCCATAAATACACCTTCAGAGCAACGAGGACAGAATTTGTTTTTTCTTACGATTTTACCGTCTTCTACAGAGTATAAATCTTTTCTTGCCATATTAAAATCTCCTAATTAGTTTTGTTCCGCTTCATCTATTCTTCAGCTTCTTCAGCTTCTTCAGCAGGTTCTTCTTCAGGTTCTTCGTTTTTAGCAATTACACTTTTCTTTTCGATTTCTTTTAAGATATCTGCGTTAGCATAGACTTTAGCATAACCTAATGCTTTAGGTTCACCGTAGTGAGGTTGTACAGAGTCTACAACTAATACATCTTTACTGGAATCGAGTAAAGCTACTAATTTGCTTTTAACGTCTAAAATTTTAGGAGTTGCTTCTCCTTCGTATAAACAGTAAAATTTAACTTCAGTTCTATCTAATAATTTGTTTTCTTTTTTTTCAAAAATTTCAATTTCCATTATAAAAACCTCTTATTTGGGGGTTTGGGGGTTATGATAGCTATACAATAATATGAATAATATTAATTAGATTAAATTATAAGAGCAGTTAATTTAATTTTCATTAAAGTAAGTCATAAGTTGTTTAGCTTTATTTTTAGCATCAGAAACATTAACAAAGACCAAACCTTCGTTAGGTTGGCCATAAAGGATAACAGCATCCTCTGGTGCAATTAATAAACATGGGAGAACCGCAAGATCTTCTTCTCCTTTAACAACAATAAGACGATTTTCATTATCATCTAAAGTTGATTTAATCGCAAATTCTATGGTTTCCCATAGACCCTTAGTAATAGTTCCAGCAGGATTATCTGCTTTAAGAATGTTTTCTGTATGAATAATGTCATGATTATGATCATGTCGTTGAATACGACCATCAATAATTCCTAAATCAGGAATTATATCATTATCAATAAGATTTTTAGCAGTTTGATCACCAACAGAGATTAAGAATTTAGCTTCTTTAATAGCTGGGATTGCATCATTAAAATCAGGATATAATTCACCTAATGGTTCTTTAAACTCATGAATTAATTCTTCTTTTAATACAAACACATTTAATCTCCAGTTAGTTACTACAATAATTAGTAAATGTTTAAAATATAAGTTATATGAATTAAGTTAAGTATTTAAAATATAAACTAATTATTATACTTAAATATTTATGTTTAAAATAGTATATATAGTTATCTTTAAAATTAGATTTAGTTGATCAAAATCAAATAGATGAAGATACTTTAAAAAAATATGTTGAT
>JAKSUE010000296.1 GCA_024409165.1 archaeon | reverse complement strand
ACAACAAATAATTGAAAATGAAAAATTTGCATCTGATTTAGAATATGAAGAAAAAATGAAAAATTATAAAAAGGAATTAGAAAAATATTATATAAGAAGTTTATCAGGAATATGGTTGGATAATAAAATAGATTCATATTATTACGAAAAAACAATTCTCTGATCAAATTCGTGAAAGGTTTATCGTCTGTTTTTGGTAAATCTTTGTTTTCAATAGATTTTAATAACCATACCATGTTATCAGCTAAGGTTCTCATAGTATGGAGACCTTCTAAGTCTTGTTTTACTTCTTCAGGAGTATTTCCATGGACTGAATTCCAGTAAGAAGAAGCTACAACAGGCATACTGGTTATTGTGAAGTATTTATTTAATCTATCAAATGTAGCACTTGATCCACCACGACGGCAACTTGCAATAGCTGCTCCAGGTTTATATGCAAAGTTTTTACTTCCAGAGTAGAATGCTCTATCTAAAACAGCACATAATGCACCGTTAGGACCTGCGTAATAGACAGGAGAACCTAATATAATTCCATCACATTCTTTTGCTTTTTCAATAAGTTCATTACAAACATCATCGTCAAAAGCACATTTACCAAGACCTTCTTTACATTTCATACAAGCTATACAACCTCTAATCGGTTTGGTTCCAATCCAGAAGATTTCACTATCAACATCTTGAGAAGCTAATCTTTCTTTAATTTCAGTTAATGCAGTGAAGGTACAACCTTCTTTATGAGGAGATCCATTAACAAGTAATACTTTCATTTTATCACATTTATTTTCGATTATTCTTTTAATAATTCAGCGACTTTTTGACCTGCAAAAACACAGACTTCAGTACATAAAGATTTATCTTCACCGTTATTAGTGATAGCACCACATGTAACAGATCCATATTCTTCTTTAAATGCATTAAAAAGACCTTTTGCACAAGGACCTTGTTTTCCATCAGCTAAGAAACCTAATGCCATTACAGCACCAGTTACAGCACCACAAGTTCCTTCATCAAAAGTACCTCCAATTCCACCACCAAATCCAGCAGCTAAAGCAGGTAAATCTTCAATATCTAAACCAGCTACTTCACAAATACCCATAAGAGTAGATTGTGCACAGTTTTTGTCTTTTCTGTATTCTTCAATTTTTTCTTTAATTAAATTTGCATCTAAGTCCATAAAAACACCTTGAGTAATTTATAACTATTTAATATTATGTAAAAATATAATATAAAAATTTCTAAAAAATTTAAATAAAACAAAAATAAGTAAAATAAAAATTTAAATAAAAAATAACTAAAAAGTGCAAATAAAGATTTAAAATAAAAAAAGAATGTAGAAAATTCCTAAATTCAAAAAATTAAAAAATATTTAATTTAATAGAATTTAGAAAAATTCTTTGATAATTTAATATTATTCCATTTAATTTAATTTAATTTAGAATTATCAAAAACTCTAAGCTGTAACTGGTTTGCCTTTTTCAGCCCATTTAACGGTTTTACGTGTAAATGGTTGAGCAATAACAGTCCAGACTAAACTGATTAACCAATGTGATACAATCATTATCGCAATATCTACTACAGGTACTTGACCAATAAATGCTAATCCAATAAATACAATATTATCGACTAACATACTGACAACAATTACACCTAAGTTTTTAATAGATGAGTGAGCTCCTTCTCCTGTGTTAACAATAGTAGTTAATCTTGCATCTACTAAGTTACCAATTAAATAACTAATATAGGATGCAATAAGGATTCTTGGAGTTTGGGTAAATACAAAGGTTAAAGCAGAATCTCCAGTATAATATGCTGGAGATGGTAAGAATAATATTAAAGTAGTCATAAATACGAATAAAACATCAGCAGCAATTCCTAAAGCAATTGTT
>JAKSUE010000295.1 GCA_024409165.1 archaeon | reverse complement strand
TTTAATGTAATATTAGCAACAGGCTTTTTACTAGCAACAACCTTAACCTGGAAAAGTTTACCACTACCATAATAAGTAGAAAGCTTAGAAGCACTAATAGTAGCTTTATATTTAGGACTAATAACAATAGAACTTGTTTTATCTTTTGCAGTTACACACTTATTAGAACTTGGACAATTAATAACAACTTTATGAGTACCTACAGCAAGTTTAGAACCATCATACTTAGCAATACCATTCTCATCAGTAACTACAGAAACAGTCTTAGACTTACTACCAGTATAAACTTTAAGAGATAATTTTATACCAGAAACAGGTTTCTTATTAGCAACAACCTTAACCTGGAAATATTTACCACTACCATAATAAGTAGAAAGCTTAGAAGCACTAATAGTAGCAGTTGCTTTAGCTATTTTAATACTTTTTAAAGTAGCTTTTTTAAATTCATATTGGTAATTTGAGTTAGCTGTTGCAGTAACACTGTATGTTCCAGGTTCAAATGGTACATTATAAGTAGCAACACCTTTTGAGTTGGTTTTAACAACTACAGAACCACCTTTATTAAATTTAAGAGTAATTTCTTGGTCTTTAATTGCTTTACTTAAAGTAACAGTGATGGTTTTTGAACCATAAGTAGTACCAGATTGTTTAATAGTCATAGAAACAGAAGAAAATGTAATAAACTTATTAGATTTAGATTCTAAATCTGTTTTTGTAAAACCTTGTATAAGATTATTATATTTATCTCCAGATTTTATATAGAAAGTATTATTATTTACATTACCATTCAAACCGTCCCAATAGACCATGCTTGCATTTTTAGCAGAACAAGTACTAAATATAGAGTTTTCTAAAGTACAATCATTGCCTCCAAAATAATTAACACAAATAGCACCACCTAATTTAGCAGAGCAATCTACAAATTCAGAATTATCAATTTTACAATTATTACCTGCTAAGTAAATAGCACCACCATAAGTGTTTTCACTTGAATCATTATTTTTAACAATACATTTTTTAAAAGTACAATGACTTATAATACCATTAGAACCAGTCCAGTAAATACCTGCACCACCAAAAGTAGAGAAACAATTTATAAATTCACAATTTGAAACTTTTCCATTAATTATTTCACCACTGATGGCACTATCTAAACAATTTGTAAATTTACAGTTTGATATATTGGCATTAATCATATCTCCATAAATAGTAGATGTAGCAATATTTGAAAAAGTACAGTTATTTATAGTACATTTAGAACCACCCCAATAAATAGAACCTTGGAATGTTTCAATTGAACTAACTGGACAATTTATAAAATTAATATTTTTAAGAATAATATTATTTCCATTGATATAGAAAAATTGAGTAATGTTTTTTCCATCTAAAGTAGCACCATTACCATCAATAGTTAATGGTTTATTTATATTAATGAATTTACCATTACCATAATAATTTCCATTAAGTTTAATAATATCTTTATCTTCTGCATTATCAATCATCTTTTGAATATCATCAAAAGTTTTATCCAAATCTGATTCATTATTAAAATTTTCAGAACTAATATTATTAGATCCAATATCAACATTAGCTACTCCAATAGCAGCACTCCCATCAATATAACTTAAATCTGTATTAACATCACTAGCACTAACACCACCCAAGCTAACACAGATTGTAAGTAATATTAAAGAGACAATTAACATATTTTTAATATAATTAAAATTAAAATTCATAATTTTCTCCTTAAAAAGTTAAAAAACTTTTTAAATTAAATAAGCAATTATTAATAAGTTAATTTTAACCAAATCATTTAAAAATGGATTTATTTTAAAATCTAAAAAACATATAGTAAACTATACATTAAATAAATGATTACCACACTTTATTAACGAAT
>JAKSUE010000294.1 GCA_024409165.1 archaeon | reverse complement strand
ACTCTTCTTGATGTTCTAAAAGACGCATTTAATAATATTTTAAACCATTAAATCAATGTATAAGTTTTTTACAGAAGGATACTCAATAGAGAGTTCGTTTAATAAAAAAAATATCACAGTTTTTTTTCGTTTTCATAAACTTCTATTTTTTTTAGAATATAGTAGTTAACATTTGTTTATTTAATCTCTTTTTTTTATATTCTAAAAATTCATACTTAAGATCATTAGAATATACTTTTATTAGATTCAATTTTTTTTTATTTAGTTAAAAACTTTTTTTTTTAATTTGATTGATTTCATCATAATCCCCCCTGTAAATCCCTAATGTAAAACTAGTTAGTAAAAAAAAACATAGTAAGTTATTAGAATAAAAAAGAAACGATAAATTAAATTAAATATGTTAGTAGTAACTACTATAATAAAATGACCTTTCATATTTAAAATAAAAGGTTAAAAAAAATAGTGGTGTTTGTAGGTGTACCTCTCCAATTCCCAAAAAAGGAGACCACAGAAGCATTATTTATAAGTTGAAAAATAAAACCTCAAATAAAACTCCTTTTTTTAGAGGTCTGGAAATTAAAGGATTTTTCCAATGTAAAAAAAAAGATCAGAAATCTATACCTAAAGAACAGGATACAGAATCAATGAAACTTAGAGAAATATCAAAGAGTGCATGTGTGAAGTAAGATATTAGTATATTTTTTGTCTTAACATAAGCATAAATATCAAAAATAGATCCAAAACCTTGAATTATTATACCTAAAATAAGTCTTAGTGAAATACTTATAGGAACATAATTACATTGATGTAGAACACCAAAAGATAACATAGTAATAAAAGCAGCACAAACAACACCTATTTTACGATTATTACTCAATTTATAAACTAATGCCAACACAAGAATAAATACACTGAATTTAAATAACTCTTCATAAAATATAAGAATTGCAAATATAATGGTTTGTAATGGAATAGATAATTCTAAAAGAAAATCAGGATCCTCTGGAAAATTTATAAATTGGGACAGTACCATTAATAAAAAAACCCCCAAAATTAAAGATAAAAGAGTTATTTTAAATATGAGTAGAATATCTTTCTTTGTCAATTTTTTAAAAATCAAAGATAATTTAAACCTAGTAATAACCAATATAGTTACTATAGGTAACGAAATCCAAATCAAAAACAGGACATAAGAAGCATTTGGCAATATCAAAGAAAAGAAAAATATTAAAACATTACTTAATAAAAGAATCCATTCCCATTTACTTAACTTAGGATTATCATTATAAAAAGGAAAATCAACACTTTGACGCTCAAAATTAAATCTATATCCACTCATAAAAAATCATCTAATATCCAAATATATTAATATTTATTTTTAAAAAAACAATTAGCGGGCGCTTTTTATTCTTTTTATGAGTAATTTCCTTAATTACATCGTAAGCATCCTTAACAGTTGAACCTATAGAAGCACCTTTAACTATAGGATGATTATAAACATAGTTAACACCATCTTTAATTGTCTTTCTAACCTTACTGTTTTTTAAAATTTTTATAAGAACTCCAACTTTCCCATTTCCTGTTATTTTTTCATATTCTAAACTACTTAGTATTGTAGCCTTTAGAGTATTGAGATTTAAGTTAGTATCTTTGGTTATGAGTAATGCATTGTTATCATAGTATTTATTGAATTCAGCAATGTCTAAAATAATGTTCTTATCTGAAACATCAGAAGCATTAACTATATCATCTATTACATACCAATGGTTAGTATCGTTAATGTTCATATGAACAATGAAATTAGGTTGTAAATCAGAAGCATTAATCTTAACTGGATAAACTGTTAAATTATAGAGAATTTTATAAAACTTCATAAAACAATACCTCATAAAAAGATATTATCAATT
>JAKSUE010000293.1 GCA_024409165.1 archaeon | reverse complement strand
GTGTTAGGACTAACAGCTATTACAATTTTATCAAGATATTTAGATTGATTAAGATTATTTAAGACATAATCAATTAAAAATTTATCATTAAGAGGGAATAAAGGTTTTTCACAATCTGCTTTGAGTCTTTCTCCTTTACCACCTGCCATTACAATAGCTATAATCATAAAAACACCAATAATTAATTAAATTATAATAAAATTATCATCATATCAATTTATATTAAAATATTGTATTAAAATTAGAAAAATGATTAAAAAAAGAAAAATAATAAAATTATTTTTATTATATTAAATATTAAAAAATAGAAATAAGATTTCTATTAATTAAATGAATTAAGGGACTATTTAGGAATAGTACCTTGTTCTTGCATTCTTTGTTTGAGAATACATTTTCCACCTTGGCAACCACCAAGAGGGTTTTTCTGGGTTCCCATTGAGTTCATACAACGAGCCATGATAGCAGAACCAAGAGCTAAACCATCTTCAATAAAGACAACATTTTCAAATTTATCTTGAACTAAATCTAAAATTAATTCAGGTTTTTTACCTGTGATTCCTGCTCTACCAGTAACTCCTAAAACAGAACCTGGAACAATAATATTTTCATCAAATGCAACATCAAGAACTCTTCTAACAATATTAGCACTTACATAATCCATAGTGGATAATAAAGTTGGAAGACCATCATTTTCATAGAATTTAGCACCTAAATCTACTAAATCAGGTAATTTATCACCATTAACACCAACATCACAACCAATTAAGGTAGTACCTGCATTAGAAGCAGCTACAGGGTCTAATGGGACAGTACCAAATCTTTCAACATCCATTGGAACTTTTCTAATATCAATGAGTTTATGAACTTCTTCAGCATTAGCTTTAGCTTTTTTAGTATCTGCTTTTTTAAGTAATTTTTCAGAGTATAAATCAATTGCAGCACCACCATTTTTATCAACTTGGTTAGTACCACGAGCTAATGAATCTGAAATTACACCTGCTAAACCTAAGAAGTTACCAACAGTACTTGCATAAGGTTCGTCTTTATTAACAATCCTACCTGCAAGGGTAGACCCAAAGTCAAGGGAAACACAAGGGTTTCTATAATCTACTTCAGTCCATTTAGCACCTAATTTGATACCTGCTGTAACAAGTTCTCCTTCCATTTCATTAGCAACAACTTCTTTACCTTTTGGTGGAACTACACTTACAACAGCACCATCAAACATTACATTATTGAGTAAAGAATATTTTTGAAGTCTTTTTGGAAGGTGTGCTGTAGACATAGCAGGAGCCATTTTAGTATGGGAAATACCTGCATCAAGACAACCATCAGCAAGAGCTTTAACCATTTGACCAACTTCTTGAGTAGTAGCAAAACCTGCAGTAACACCAGTAGATCTTACAACAAAGTCTAAATCTTCATCCATATCAATACGTGCTTTTTTAAGAGATTCTAAAACAGTTTCTTGAATCATTTCAGCAACAGATTCTTTAGAGAGTTCAATACCCCAAACAGTTTTACCAAATACTTCTTCACCTGCTTTTGGTTTTCTGACATCTCTTGTCATTTTAACAGTTTTATTAATTAAATAAGATTCACTGTTATTTAAATTAGTTGCCATAATTACACATTTTGTAGTAGTATTACCTAACTCTACAGATGCAGTAACATAATATTCATCTTTAGTAGCTACCATACCTGGACTTTGAGGTTTGTTAGCTGATTTTAAAATACTTAAATCTTGTGAACGACTTTCAGCAATAATTGGCTTAGGTCCTTTACTAAAAAGTTTATCTAAAAAAGACATAAAAATCCCCGTAATAATCGATTATTAAAATTTAAATTAATTGAAATTAAATTAATTATTTTAATTATATAATAATATTTTTATTAAAGAATATAAATTTTATTAAAATAATTTAG
>JAKSUE010000292.1 GCA_024409165.1 archaeon | reverse complement strand
ATTTTATATTGAAAAAATTGTTAAAAAATAGTAAACTATGGATTAAAATTAATTAAAAAATACTCTAAAAACTGATAAATGATTAAAAATAGTATAAAAATAGTTAATTAAAAAAAGTAAAAAAATGAGGGAATTAATCCCTCTTATTTAAAAATTATAATTTACGTCTTAATGATCCAATACCAAGACCAGCTAAAGCAATGAATAATACAAGTAATGGGTTACCAGTGTTAGCCATAGTAGGAACTACAGGTTCTACAGGTTCATCATGCACATACGGGGATGGGGACTCTACAGTAAAGGTAGTGTTAGATTCTGTAGGGTTGTAATTGTCATCACCAGAGTATTTTGCATATAAAGTGTATTCACCAGCAGGTAATTCACCAAATTCATATTCAGCTCTACCATCTACTACAGGAGCTCTGTACCATACAATACCATCTAAACTGAATTCTACATAACCAGTAGCATCAGCTGGAAGGTTAGCGAAGAAGAAAATGTTATCTTTTACATAAACACCAAAGTCTTGGTTACTTCCATCTTTTTTAACATTAGGATGTTCACCGAATACTTCAAGAATTAATTCAGGGTCTGCTTTGTTAATAGTGAAATTAGCTTGACCATTAGAATCATTGAAGAAATAATCTTCGGTGTATTTAACAAATACAGTGTATTCTCCTGCTCCTAACTTATCAAAGGTAAAGTTAGCATATGGTATACCATCAACATAGTAAATAGGAGCTTCAAACCACTGAGGAACATCTAAACTGAATAAAACAGTTTGGTTAATTGGGAAATAATGACCTGGTAAAAATTTAGCAACAGCAGTTACAGTATTACCACCTAATTCATAAACAGATACAACAGGATCAACTTCAACAGAAATATCAACGTCATATTTAGTTACAGTGAAGTTAGCTTCAGTAGAACTGAAAAGGTAATGTCTACTGTCTTTTGGAGTGAAAAATGCTTGAAGACAATATTCTCCAGCAGGTAATCCCATAATTTGAACCATATTTTCAGAACTAATTACAGAAGCACCATTTAATAAGAATACATAACTTCCTTCAACACCATTTTCTTCAGTTGCATAAATGAACAAGTTTTTCTCATTTACTTTGAGGTCTCTTACATTATTAATTACAATATTAGTTTCAACAGGTACTACAGGAATAACATTAAAGGTTTTATTTACAACATTAGGATTATTATCATTAGTACTACTATAAAACTTTACAGTAACAGTTTTTTGACCAACAGTTAAATTTTCAAAAGTATAAGTACAACTAGCACGAGTATTCTGGGAATATCTAGTAAGAGAAACATTACCAGATTCTTTATCACCTATTTTAAAAGTAACATGTGCAGTACGGTCAATTGTACCATGTCTAGCTTTATTAGTAACATTAAATTGAATAGTTGCATTAGAACCTTCTTCAATGTCATTTGCAGTGATAGTAATATCATAATCACTATTTAAATTTAGTTGCATATATGAATCATCAGGATTTGCGTTTAAATCACTAACTGCTATATCATCAGTGTTAGCTGCAGAAGCTGCACCTACAACCATACAACCAACTAAAAGGACGATAAGAGCAATTAATATTTTATTAGTTTTTATAAAAAATCCTCCTTTTGAAATCATCGAATTCCAAAATGATTATCTTTAAACTAACAAACACAGTTTAAAAAAATCATAAATGAAACCACCAAATAGATTGTTCATTATGAAAATAATAGCGTAAATAATAAAATATTCTTTTCTTTATTTAAAATAACAAATAACATATTCGATTTAATAGATAGTTTATACTAACTATTATACTATTAGTTTATTATCTTATTATATATAAAGGTTTCTTAAAAATAATTAAAATAACTTTATTTTATTAAAAAATGAGCGTTTTAATAAGGAAATTGATGAAATTAATCATTAAT
>JAKSUE010000291.1 GCA_024409165.1 archaeon | reverse complement strand
TCTTTTTTATCTAAGACTTCAGCTAAATGAGCTATTCTTGGTAATCTGAGATTAGCTTTTCTGACTGTTTCTACATCATAGAAGACTTCTTTTGGAGAACCTTCTTTTATGATTTCACCGTCGTTGATTAGGAATACTTTATTTGCATAGATTGGGACTAAATCAACATCGTGGGTGGAGATTACAATTGTCATACCTTCTTGATTTAGTTTATATAATAATTGGAGAATTTGAGATGCTCCTTTAGGGTCAAGACCTGCTGTTGGTTCGTCTAAGACCATGATTTCAGGATTCATAGCTAAAACACCTGCTATAGCTACTCTTTTCTTTTGTCCTCCACTTAAATGATGAGGAGCTTTCTTTTCATAACCTTCCATACCAACTGCTTTTAAGGATTCTTTTACTTTTTGTTCTACTTCTTCATGAGATAATCCCATATTCATTGGACCAAATGCAACATCTTCTTCAACAGAAGGTGCAAATAATTGATCATCTGGATTTTGAAATACAATACCTACTTTTTGACGAACATTCATCAAACTTTCTTTATCATATCTAACTTTATCACCATCAATATAGATATCTCCAGATTGAGGTTCATTAATACCATTAAAATGTAAAAACAAGGTAGATTTACCAGCACCATTCTTACCTAAAAGTGCTACAATTTCACCTTTTTCTACCTTAAAATTAATATTATTTAGTGCAGTTGTTCCATCAGGATAGGTATATTTAATATTTTTAGCTTCTAAAATAAAATCTCCTCCAATTAAATTTTTATTGGATATTATATATAAATCTAAGGATAATGAATGTTTTTAGTAATAAAAAATAGCTTAAAAAGAGTTAAAAAGTAATACTAAATTATAAAATAAAAAATATAACAATGTTAAGTAATCATAAATAAAAAAAAGAGAGAAAAAATTCTCTCTATTATTTGTTCAATTGTTTAAAAACTTTCTTAAATAATAGTATATAATCCATAACATATAAAGTTAATTATATGGGATGCTATAGTTTATGACTATAGATAATTTAATTAATCAAAAATTAGATTAATAAAATTAATATTTAATATCAATAGAGATAATAAATAACAACTTATGAATTTTATCATAAGAATAAAGAAAGTTTTAAACAAATGAATACCTCCTTAAAATTTATTAGGGTTAAAGAGGTTTGTCATAAAACAGATTAGATAGCATCCCATAAACTGATTTTTATAACAAGAAATATAAAAAGTTTACTAAAAATAAGACCTAAATAAGGATAAAATTTGAAAATAACAAAGTAACAACAATTTTTCAAAGAAAGAACAATTTTCTAATCTCAGATAAAAATTCTAAACTCATTTCATTATTGAAATAAAAATAAAAAAATAGATCAAAATTAAAAATATAACACTGTTAATTATAAATAAATAAAAAAAGAGAGAAATAAATTCTCTCAATTTTTAGATAATAACTTTCTTGATTAATTTTATATAATATCTACTATATAAAATTAATTAAATGGGATGCTATCGTTTAATAACTATAAGTCAATTTAATTAAATTATTAAATAATTTTTAATTAAATAAGGATTTAATATCAGTAAAGATATTAAATAAAAACTTATGAATTTAATCATAAGCTTTAAGAAAGTCATTATCATATAATTCCTCCGTTATAATTATTTAAAGGGTTAATGGAGGTTGTTATTAAACATAGTTCGTTAGCATCCCATAAACTTATTTTAAAAAAACTTATATAAATATATTAGTAAAAAAATAGAATAAATTGAACTTAAAATTCAAAAATAACAAAGTAACAACAATTTTTCAAAGAAAGAACAATTTTCCAATCTTAGATAAAAATTCTAAAATGATTTCAAAATTGAAATGAAATGAAAAAGTAAATAATTAATAATTATGAATAATGAACAAGATTTTATGAATATTTATATTATGTGAAAATTTGATAATCAATAACAAAGAAAA
>JAKSUE010000290.1 GCA_024409165.1 archaeon | reverse complement strand
AAATTTAGACTAAAACTTTTACATATTAAATTCAAATAAAAAAACATAATGTTTAATAATTTTTTATAATTTTTAAATGAATTATGATTTTTTAATAAAGACATGTAAATATAAGCAAATCAATATTAATAAGTATGGAAGCATGTCTAAAATATTAAATAAACGATTCATTTAATTAATTTAAATTAAATAACTATTAAAATTATGGAATTTAAATGTTATTAAATAATTTAATATGTGAAACATATAATAACAGGTGATTATTTATGTGTAGTGCTGGAGGCCCAATGGCTGAACTTTCAATGAAAAAATTGAAAACTAAAAAATATAAATGTCTTGACTGTGGAAATGATTTTAAAGGCTTAGGTAAAAGGGTTGTTTGTCCTTCTTGCCAAAGTGATAATGTAGAATGTAAAGAATAGATTTACTAATATTTACATGTAAAATTATTATTTGTAAATTTACTTTACATTTTATATTTATTTTAAAATTATTTAATAAATTAAATTGTTATTAAAAAATTAAAATTAAATTTTTATTCATTAAAAACTTTTTTTAAAATCATATAATTTAGATACTATGACAACAGAAATCAAATTTAATAAAGATGAAATATTGTTTTTACTTGGTGAAAGTGGAATGATAGGTATTGTAAAAGCTGGAGAAGAAAAGATGCTTTTTATTGAAGGTGCAGATAATGAAGAAATTGTACAATACCTTGAAGAAGATGATTTAATAGCTGTTTCTTCTTTTAATCTTGGAGAAAAATATGAAAAAGGAATTAGAGCTCTTGCATATATTACAAGAGATATTGAATCACCAATTATTGTACTTCCAAAAGAACATCCTGCATCTAAAAGATTAAAAATGGTTTTATCTGTTGGTGAAAACGTAAGATTAGATTGTGGAATTAGACCTGGAACCCATCCAGAACAAGATATTTTATGTTCATGTGATAGTTTATCTGGATTAAATATTATTAAAACAAAAGATGGAGTAAGTATTGATGGAGAAGTTAAAAACTATAAAATAGAACCTTTCTAAATCAATACAAATATTAGATACTATGTTCACACTTTCACATTTCTTTCAATATCTTGGACAAGGAGTAATCATAATCTTAGTTGTCCTATTCCTCCTATTTATAATAGTCCTTTTATTAGGCAGATATCTTGTTAAAAAAGATATTTTAATATTCCCATCATTAATCATATTTATCATAGATGTCTTCTACTCACCCCTTAAAAGTGTAGCAAAAAAATTAGGTTTTGATGATACATTAGTAGACCAAATAGGAGTAACAGTGAGAAATAGAGTAAATAAAAGGAAATTTGACAGTATTCCACCTGAAGAAAAAATCATTGTTCTCCCACACTGTCTTAGATCTGCTGAATGTAATGCTCCCCTTAAAGAAAACGGAGTAAACTGTACATACTGTAATAAATGTGCAATTGGAATCATTAAAGAAAAAGCAGAACCAATGGGTTACAAAGTATTCATTGTACCCGGTTCAAGCTTTATTAAAAAAGTAATTGCAAAAACCAAATTCAAATCTGTCATAGGAGTAGCTTGTTACGAAGACCTAAACCTCACAATGATGGCCTTCTCTGACTTCTGCCCACAAGGAGTCCTCCTCTCAAGATCAGGTTGTTTTGAAACAAAATTAGATTTAAAAACCTTCTTCGAAGTCATAGGTTACAAAAAAGAAGATAATTTAGAATAATAAATAGTATGTAAATACCAGTTATTACGAAAAAATCTTTAAAATAAACCATTAAAAAGCTTTAAATTAAAAAATAAAAAATTTAAAGCATTTATTCTTATTTTTTTAATATATAACTTATAAAAAACTACCCTCTGGCCCTATACCTACTCATTTTAAACTTGCAATTAATGAATTAGTTCAAGAAGGTAAAATAAAAGAAAATGAATTAAAATATTTAAATAAAACTAAATTCCACTATTCTTCTCTAATTAAACCAAAATACTCAT
>JAKSUE010000029.1 GCA_024409165.1 archaeon | reverse complement strand
ATATTCCTGTAAAATTAATTCCAGATGTTGCAAGTGGATACCTTATGAGTAAAGGTATGATTAATAAAGTCGTTATTGGTGCTGATAGAGTTGCTCGTGATGGTATAGCTAATAAAATTGGTTCATTTATGGTTGCTCTTGCAGCTAAACGTTTCGATATTCCTTTCTATGTTGCTGCTCCATTCAGTACTTTTGATAAAGACATTTCTATTTTTGATACTGAAATTGAAGAAAGATCTGCTGATGAAGTTACTCATTATGGTGGAGCAAGAATTTGTCCTAAAGGAACTGATGTAATCAATCCTGCTTTTGATATTGTTCCTAAAGACTTAATTACTGGTGTAATTACTGAAAAAGGAATTATAGATTTAAATTCAATAGAAAATTTTGAAGATTTATTTTAAATCTTCTTAATATTCGCTATTTTTATTTTTTACTATTTTTACTATTTTTATTAGTTTTATTTTAATTAATATCACTTATTTTAGCATCAATTGCTACATGCCATTCTCTTGGACTAACATTTTTTACTTTTCTTGTATTTAAAATTTCTACAGTTTTATTCTGTTTTTTAGCTTCATTTTGAATTTTAGCTATTCCTTTAGAAAATCCATCTGAAAATTCGTAGTAATTTATTATCCCCCCATCTTTAACATGCTCAATAGCTACATCTAAGAATTCTGGAGCAAGTCCTGGGAGATTCATAATTAATCTATCGAATTTTTTATCTTTAAGTTCATTTTGACATACAACACGTGTATCTCCGCATATTGCTGTGATTTCTGTACCTTCTTTTAATTTATTTCGTCTTGCATTCTCTTTTAAGTATTCAATAGCTACATCATTAATATCAACTGCTGTGATTTTAACACTATTGTTTCTCCCAATTACAATTGGGAATGGTCCAATACCTGCAAACATATCTAATATTTCTTCACCATCTTTTGTACTATCTGAGACTCTTTTTCTCTCTGTAGCTAATCTTGGTGAGAAATAAACTTTTTTAACATCTAATTTTAATCTTGCACCATGTTCTTTGTGGGTTGTAATACTATTATCTTCTCCAGCAATGAATTCAAGTTCTCTTGTTCTTGTTACTCCTTGAATAGCACTCTTTTTCATATAAACTGCATTACGTTTTGTAATTGTAAGTGCGGCATTTCCAATTTCTGCTTTATGTTCTTGGATTTCTTCTGGAATTTCAAGGATTACAACATCTCCAATTATATCAAAAGATGTTTTTAAATTCTCAGCTTCTTCTTCTGTTAATTTTCCTTCAAGAAGCTCTGCCATACTACGAGGGTGATGTTTTAATTCTTCAACATCAGTGTTAACTAATTCGAGGGTAAATTCTGGGTTTTTTGGCATAATTGTTTCTTTTATTTCATCAATTATTTCGTTTAATATATCTTCTTCAAGATTTTCATCAATTGGTACAAAACCAAAGCCATTTTCGACTTTAATTTTTCCATCTAAATTTAAAATTTTATTTTTTACCACAATTTGTCTTGTGTCTTCTAGATTACGTACTGGAATTTTTATTGTTAACATCATTACCCTCTTTAAATCAATTAAATGATTAATATTTTTAATAGTTGTTAATTATATGTGTAATTTATTTAATCGTATTTTTAATTAAACTATATTGAATTTTGAATTAGTTTTTTATCATATCTTTATTATAATTTTATAAGTTTATTTTTTTAAATTCATTATTTATTTTAAACTTTATAATTTTTATTTTTATTTTTATTTTTATAAATTAATTGGGAGTGAGTTATATTTCATTAAATGTGTTTTCAACAGATATTGATAAATCTGAACTTTTATTTTCAAATAAAGCATTAATTTACTTATTTGTTCCATTAGTTATTAGTTTACTTTTGGAATTTGTTTTAGGATTTGCAGATTCTATTATGGTGTCTACTTTAGGTGAATCCGCGATTTCTGGCGTGTCTTTGGTAGATTCATTAATGCAATTTTTGATTTTCGGATTTTCAGCAATTGGTAGTGGAGGTGCTGTAATTGCAGGTCAGTATCTTGGGCATAAAGAAATAGATAAAGCTTGTGACTCTTGTAATCAATTAGTTTGGTTTGCAGGACTTTTCTCATTAGCTGTTATGGTCTTTGTTTATATATTTAGGACCTCTATATTTACTTTACTCTTTGGTCAAATTTCAGCTGAAGTTTGGGCTCATGCTAATACTTATTTAATGATTGTAATGCTTACTGTTCCTTTTATTGCTGTTTATAATTGTGGTGCAGCTATTTTTAGAACAATGGGTAATGCAAAAATTCCTATGTATATTATGGCTGTATGTGATATTGTTAATATTTTAGGAAATGCTTATTGTATTTATTATTTAGGTTGGGGAGTTGAAGGAGTAGCTATTCCTACACTTATAGCTCGTATTATCTCTACATTTATTATGTTAAGATTTGTTCTCCAAGAAAAATATGAATTACATATTAGTAGAAGTCTTAGACCTCATTTTGATAAAGATCTTCTTAAAAAGGTATTAAATGTAGGTTTACCTTATGGTGTTGAAAATGGGCTTTTCCAATTAGGAAGAATTCTTGTAATGAGTTTAATTTCTACTTTAGGAACTGCAGCTATTGCAGCTAATGCAGTTGGTAATGCAATTACTATATTTGGTGTTTTACCTGGTTTTGCTATTAATATGGGTATTACCGCAGTTATTTCTCGTTGTGTAGGTGCAGGTAGTTTTGATCAAGCTAAATATTATAATAAAAAATTAATAGCTATTGTTTATATTTGTCATTTCTTTACTAATTTAGCAATATTATTATTACTTCCTACAATTTTAGGTATTTATAATATGTCTGATTATACTAATAGTTTAGTTACTCAAATTATCTTATGGCATACTGTATTTGCAATTCTTGTTTGGCCTATTGCATACACTTTACCTGGAACATTTAGAGGTGCAGGAGATGCAAGATATCCCATGTATGTAAGTATTGCTGTAATGTTCTTATGTAGATTAGGTTTAGCTTACATCTTAGTATTGTACTTTGATATGAATGTTATTGGTACTTGGTTTGCTATGTTTATTGACTGGTTTGTAAGAGCAGGCTTATATGTATATAGATATTTCAGTGGAAAGTGGATGGAATATCGTGCAGTTCATGATTAAGTATTTATAATATGGTGTTCAATTTTAATATAATGATTATTTTAAGTTTATTTTATTAAAATATTTTTAATTCAATTATATTTTTTAAAATATTTTTAAAATAATATTCTCTTTTAAATTATACTTTTTATTATAATTTTAATTTTTTATTTAATAATTATATTGGATTGTTATTATGAAAATTTTTAATGCTTTAAAAATATATCTTACAGATTGGAAAAATCTTTTAGCTCATGGTCTTGTTGGTGTTGTACTTCTTTGTATTGCACTTTTTGCACCTGTTCACTGGATTTATAGAGTTTTATTTTTGATTTTAGTTGTTGTATTTAATGTAATTAGAATGAGATATTCTAAAAATAAAAAGAATAAAAAAGATAATGATGACAATAACGTTTCACCATAAATTTTAAATACTTTGTTTAATACAAATATTAATAGCTGTTTTATACAGCTATCCTTTTTTTTAAAAACTTTTTTTTGAAAAACTGGTGATGATGGTGTAAAAAGGTACTTCTTAACGTTTATGGAGGCATGCTTGTGGTGGAGCATGTTGTTAAGAAAGTGCCTTTTTTTTATAAAAACTGTTTTTATTTTTATTATTTTTTATTATTTATAAAAATATTAAATTTAATTAAAGGTCATAATTATGTTTTATTTAGTTGGTTTAGGTTTATTTGATGAGAAAGATATTTCATTAAAAGGAGTAGAAACTTTAAAAAAAGTTGATAAAGTTTATGCAGAATTCTTTACTTCTCGTTTATTTGGTTCTAATTTTGAAGCTATTGAATCAATTATTGGTAAAGAGATTATTGTTTTAGATAGAACTCAAGTGGAAGAGGAATCTGTATTTTTAAAAGAAGCAAAAGATATGGATGTTGCTTTAATTACCGGTGGAGATCCTCTAATTGCTACAACTCATTCTGATTTTTTAGTAGAATGTGCAAAAAGAGACATTGATTTTGAAGTTATCCATGGATCTTCTATTTTATCTTCAGCACCTGCAATTTCAGGTCTTCAAGCTTATAAGTTTGGTAAAGTAACTACTATTCCTTTCCCAGATTATAATTTCTTCCCTAAATCTCCTTACATAGCTATTGAAGAAAACTTGAAAATGGATATGCATACTCTTGTTCTTTTAGATATTCAAGCTCATAAAGATAGATATATGACTATTAATCAAGGTTTAGAAAATCTTATGACAATAAGAGATAATCTTGAAAGAGAAGGTATGATTAATGAGGATACTTTAGCTATTGGTATTGCAAGAGTTGGATCTAAAGATAATCTTGTAAAAGCAGGATATATTGGTGATTTATTAGATTTCGACTTTGGTGGACCACTTCATTGTATTATTATTCCATCTAAATTACATATTGTAGAAGCAGAATATTTAGTTGAAGTAGCTAACGGTCCTAAAGAATTATTGGATGATATTTAATTTTTATTGTAACATTTAGTATTCTTTTAAATCTAATATTTTTTATTTTATTATAAGTATTTTAAAAATAGCTTTTTTTGAATTGTTAAAATGTTAAAATAGTGGGTTTTTGATTATTAAACCCTTAAAAAAAGATAAAAGATAGGATTAATTTTCAAAAGGATTGGATAAAAAGAACACAACGGCGTTAGTTTCTAATCTTTTATTTCTTTTTTTATTGATATAACATCAATAATCCTCATAATTTATCGATAAATATAAATTATTCAGATTTGGGTTGTTATGTTCTTTTTTAAAGAAAATATTTAATTAACATAATAGAGATTAATTAGTGTTTTCATCCAATGTTAATCCTACTTAATATTTTTATTTTTTTCATTTATAAATATTTCTTTATTTTTATGATTTTATACAAGATTTTTTTAAAATTTTTATAATTTTTTTATAATTTTTTTTAAATTATTGATAGTAAGATTACTAACTTATTACATTACTCATAATAGTGTGGTGGCATGTCTGAATAAATTAAATCATTATTTGTTTTATTTTGTTTTCTATAGATGTCATATCTCTTTGGACTTCCAATGTCTTCATGAGCTTCATTAAGAATAACTAAGAATAATCTTCTATTGATGCGATATTTATTATAATATTTTTTATAAAGTGATGCAAGACTTTTTCTATTTCCTAAAAGATCTTTACTTTCAATGTAGTCTCTTTTTATTTCTTCAATTGGATTTAAGTCGTTTAAATCCTTTTTCATATATTCTGGAGTTTTCATTTTTTGCCTCACTTTTAGTTATAAATTTTATTTATTGAACTTTTTATTATAATTTTATTGTTTTATTTATATTATTTTTTTATTTATATTATTTTTTGTATTATTTTATTTTTTTATTTTAGTTTCTATTTTAGTTTCTATTTTATTTTCTATTTAATATTTTATTTAACATTTTATATAATTGCTATTCTTCCAGCATCTGTAAGATAATATTTTTCATATCTTTGTGTTTGTTTTACAAGGCCTTCTTCAATAAGGTCATTTAAGTGTTTATAAGTCATTGCTCTTGAGATGCCTACTTTTTTAGCAATTAGGATTGCGGTTTGTTCATTTTCATTAAGGGCTTTTAGGATTTTAAGTTTTGTTTTTGATAATTTAAGGTGTAATTGTGGGAGTTGGATTATTTGATTATTAAAGCAGTAGTAGATTTCTTTTACTCCTTCTTTGTTTGCTGTGAAGTTAAGCATTGATCCTATGAAGTTTCCATCTGTAGCTACATAGACATCTCCTTCTGCTTTATGTTTTCTAATGAGGTTGGTTAGTGCTTCACATAATTCTATTGAGTTTGTGGTTCCAATTTTAATGTTTTCTTTTTCTAAGTATTTATCAAGTAAACTATTTTCATTATAATTAGTGTATACAGATACAATTTTATCAATATTGTTTTTCATAATTGCTTCGAGTAGGTCTTTTCCTTTTAGATTTGATATTAAAATTTTCATTTTTATCCCTTAAATTGATATTTTTTTACTTATTTTTTTAATATTTTTATTATTTTTAAGTAATTGTCAATATTTAATATTGAATTGTAAATATATTAATCTGATTATTTAAATCTTTATTTGTTAATTAAACTTTATTTTACTTATTATACTTATTTGTTGCTTATTAATATTTATAATTTGTCAATGTTTAGTATTGATTTGTAAATTGAATTTTTTCAAAAATAGTTATATTTAAATTAAATATTATTCAATTTACTATATGTATAATAAAATTATTTGTTGAATTGTTTATTAACCATAATTTTATTTATTTTTTTATCTGATATAAGGAGTAATTTTTATGTCCTATGTTGATGAAGTAATTGACTTAATTGTAAAACAAAACCCTGATGAACCTGAGTTTCATCAAGCTGTAAAAGAAGTATTAGAATCTTTAAGAGTTGTTATTGAAGCTAATGAAGAACAATTCAGAAAAGATGCACTTTTAGAAAGATTAGTAAACCCAGAAAGACAATTCAAATTTAGAGTTCCTTGGGTAGACGATGCAGGACAAGTACATGTAAACACTGGTTACAGAGTACAATTTAATAGTGCAATTGGACCTTACAAAGGCGGGCTTCGTTTCCACCCTTCTGTAAACATTGGTATTATTAAATTCTTAGGATTTGAACAAATCTTTAAAAACTCCTTAACTGGCCTTCCAATTGGTGGAGGTAAAGGTGGATCTGACTTTGATCCTAAAGGAAAATCTGATAGAGAAGTTATGGCATTCTGTCAATCTTTCATGACTGAATTATACAAATACATTGGTGCAGATACTGATATTCCAGCTGGAGATATTGGTGTAGGTGCAAGAGAAGTTGGTTACTTATTTGGTCAATACAAAAGATTATCTGACCTTTACGAAGGAGTATTAACTGGTAAAGGATTATCATTCGGTGGATCTTTAGCAAGAACTGAAGCTACTGGATACGGATTATTATACTTCACTCAAGAAATGTTAAAATGTAATGGTATTGATATTGCAGGTAAAACTTGTGCAGTTTCTGGTGCAGGTAATGTAGCTATTTATGCTATTGAAAAAGCTCAACAATTAGGAGCAAAACCTGTAACTTGTTCTGATTCTACTGGTTGGATTTATGATCCTGAAGGAATCGATGTAGCATTACTTAAAGAAGTTAAAGAAGTAAAACGTGCAAGATTAACTGAATATGCAGCTGCAAGACCTTCTGCTGAATACCACGAAGGTAAAGGTGTATGGACTGTAGATGTAGATTTAGCTCTCCCATGTGCTACTCAAAACGAATTAGACTTAGAAGATGCTAAAAACCTCGTTGCTAACAATGTTATTGCAGTAGCTGAAGGTGCAAACATGCCAACTACCTTAGAAGCAACTAAATACTTACAAGAAAACGGTATTCTCTTTGCTCCAGGTAAAGCTTCCAATGCTGGTGGTGTAGCTACTTCTGCTCTTGAAATGGCTCAAAACTCTCAAAGAGTACCTTGGACCTTTGAAGAAGTCGATGCAAAACTCCAAACCATCATGGTCAACATCTTCCACAACGCTGATGACGCTGCAAAACGTTACGGCTTCGAAGGAGATTATGTTGTAGGAGCAAACATTGCTGGATTCGAAAAAGTAGTAGATGCAATGAATGCACAAGGAATCGTTTAGATCCCTTTATTTTATTTAATTAAACTTTAAAATCGTTTTTATACGATTTTCTTTTTTATTTTTTTTATTTAATGAATCTTATTTTTCCTTTATTAAACTTTTTTATTAATGTTTTTTTGAAGTATTATGTTCTAATGGTGTTTTTATGGCAAATATTATTAAAAGTAATAGATATTTAAGTTATGATGTTTTAAGAGTAATGGCATTATTTTTTGTGATTCTTCATCATGCAGCTGCATATTTGATTATTAACTTTAAAACAGCACCTGGGAATGAATATTTAATTAGTAATATGGTACAATTTATTGTATTTGCAGGAGTACCTATTTTTGTTTTACTTTCTGGGGCTTTGTTGTTGAATGAGGATAAGAAGTTTGATACTAAAACTTTTTATAAGGAATCCTTTTTATTTTTAGTTTTACTTACTATCGGTTGGACAATTTTTTATGGATTATTTTATGCAGTTATTTTACCTATGCTTAGTGGTCAACCTATTGTGATTAACAACTTTTTTATGTATTTGTTATCATTTAAAGGGTCTGATTACCCTCACTTATGGTATATGTATATGATAATAGGTTTATATTTATTAATACCTGTTTTAAGATTATTTGTTAAAAGAGAAAATAAAAATTATATTTTGATTTTGATATTTGGATCTATTTTTGTTCAGTTTATTCCAAATTATTTGAATTTTTTAACTACTGGTTTAGATGTAACATTAGTTCATTTTGTTAATTCATTTTATCTTTATCCTTTAATGGGTTTTTTACCTTATTTACTTGTAGGATGGTATTTAACTAACTTTAAATTATCTAAAAGAAATAGATTAATAATTTATGCTTTAGCTATCATAATTGTTGTTGGAAGTTTTATAGCTTTACAGTTAGGTTATGATATGAGAGATCCAACTCTCTATGGATTATCAATTGCTTCTCTTTTATGGGGAAGTGCAATATTTTTATTAGTCACTACAATTTTGGATGATAGAAAAACAGGAAGTAATACTCTAATTTCCATGTCTAAATTAGCATTTGGGGTTTATATAATTCATGTAATCTTTTTAGAAATCTTTTTAAGATTTATATTACCTTATGAACAGTTCACACCTCAAAATCCTTTAGCATATATTATAATTGTGTTCTTATTTGTTACAATTCTTTCTTATTTGGTCGTATATGCAATTTCAAAAGTCAAATATTTAAAAAAGATTGTTTATATTAAAAATTAATATAATAAGTAATAAGTTGTGTGATATTGTATATTACTTTCTTAAGGAATCGTTTAGATTCCTTTATTTTATTTAATTAAACTTTAAAATCGTTTTTATATGATTTTCAAATTCCTTATTTTTTCCAACCCATTTATAAACTACAATAATCCTCGTGCAGATTTATGTTTTAAATCAACAGTATCAGTTTCATAAGGTAATTCAATAATACCTACTAAGTCATCTAAACTTTTTTGTTTCATTACTTCTACTACCATTTTACCATCTTTAATAGTCCAATTTAATTGATTATCCTTTTCTATATTTAATTTTTTTCTAATAGAAATAGGTATGGCAGTTTGACCTCTCGCATAAACTTTAGTAATTTCTACCATTAGAATCCTCCTTTTATAATAGTAGTTTTTTATAATATATAATGATTATATTTTTTATAAATTAGGTTTTAAAAATAAGATAATAATATAGTAATATAATAAAATAATAAATAATAGACTGATTAAGTATGTAAAAATTAGTGATGTTTATTGTTATGAAGTTGATGATTAAGGAATCGTTTGGATTCCTTAAACGTAATATCGTATAAATGCGATTTATCTTTTTTCTTTTTATTTTTTATAATATCTATTTTTATTTAAATTAATTTTTTTTCATGAATTCTGAGATTTGTTTTCCTTTTTCTGTTAGTATATAGACTTTTCCTTTATGTACTTCAGGATTAATGCATTCAACAATGTCTTTTTCTTTTAGTTCTGCTAATAAAGCACTAACATAATTTGGCCGGATATGTGTTTCTTTAGCTAAATCACGAGGCATTTTTCCATTATTTTCAAGGGCTTTAAAAACAGAAGTTCTATTTTTGGAGATTAGGATATAAGCACTTAAGCTTATAAGTTGTTTTTCTGTTTTCATATAGTAAGTTTTATTTATCATTAATAAAATTGATTTATACAAGAATTATCAGATTTATATAAGATTAATATAAGAGATATATAATGGATATATAATAGATATATAAGAGGACTAGAATATGAAATTATCGAATAAAACTAT
>JAKSUE010000289.1 GCA_024409165.1 archaeon | reverse complement strand
TTAACTCAGATGTGATAAAATGGGAGTAACATCCTTATTTTTAGAAGTAGAAAATAAAAATGTTTTTATCTTAGGAACAGGAGAAGTAGCTACTCGTAGAGCTAATAGATTCTTAGATAAAGATGCTAATGTTATTCTCGCAGGACATCACATTGATGAAGAATTAATTAAAAAAGGAGCTATTTTAAAACCTTTAGAAAATCTTGAAGATTTAGTTAAATGGGCAGATATTGTTATTATTGCAAGTGCTGATGAGAAATTAAATGAATACATTGCTTCAATAAGCAAAGATAAATTACTAAATCGAGCAGATTATCCAGAAAAAGGAAATATTATAGTTCCAACAACATTTATGATTGATGATGTTGAATTTTCTATTTTTACAAATGGTAAAAGTCCATTAATGGCAAAAGAACTTAGAAAAAAAATACAAAATACAATCACAAATGAAGATTTACTTGAAATTAAACTTCAAGACTATTGTAGAACTCTTTTAAAAGAAAAGATTTCCGAACAAAAATTAAGAAAAGAATATCTTTATAAAATACTTGAAGATGAAAAAATTAAAGATTTTCTAAAAAATAATCAATTAGAAGACGCTAAAGATTATTCAAAGAAACTAATTGAAAATATTTAACACTTTTTTTAATAGAATAATATAATCTAATTAATACAAATTTATATTAATAGGTAAAATTAAATATTATACTATATAAATTTACAATAATAAAAAATATACAAAAAGTAATACTAATATTGAAAGTGAGTAATACTTAATAATAAAAAGGAGAATAAGACTTTGATAATAAATATACGTGTTGATTATACCATTGCAGATATTCAGACAATGGAAGAAGTATCAAAAGATTTAACAGACTTATTCTTCAACTTAAAAAATAAATTCAATATCCACGAATATATTGAAATAAACACTTGTAACAGATATGAGTATTATCTTAACTGTGAAAAATGTGATTATACAGATGAAGTTCTTAATCACAACAATAAAAACATCATAATCGAATATGATGATTCTGCTATTTTACACTTATTTAAAATGACCTCTGGTCTTGAATCAATGATTATTGGAGAGGACCAAATTTTAGGTCAAACCAAAGATGCCTACCAAAAAGCTAAAAAAGAAGGCCATGTAGGTAAAATCTTAGACACTCTTTTTACAAAAGCTATCCATGTAGGACAAGTTGTTAGAAATAAAACTAAAATTAACCAAGGTTCTGTTTCTATTGGATCAGCAGCTGTTGATTTAGCTGAAGAATACTTTGGAGATTTAAAAGAAAAATGTGTTCTTGTTCTTGGTGCTGGTAAAATGGGAACTCTTGTAGCAAAAGCATTAGCTGAAAAAAATCTCAAAGCAATATTTGTAGCTAATAGAACTTATTATAAAGCTGTAAGATTAGCTAAAGAATTAGGTGGTGAAGCTGTACTTATTGATAATATTGGAGAACATTTCTCTAATGCAGATGTTATCATAACAGCAACTGGATCCCCTCACCCAATTTTAACTAAAGAAAGAGTTAACGAGTTCATAACAGGTAAACCATCTCACAAAACTGCAATAATCGACATTGCAAATCCAAGAGATGTTACAGAAGATGTTAAAGAATTAGGAATTCAATTATTCAATATTGATGATTTAAGAGGTATTGCAGATAAAAATAAAAAACTTCGTGAAAGTGAAGCAAAAGAAGCTATGAACATCATCAATGAAGAGTTTAATTTACTTAAAGAATCCTTCAATTTAATGGAAGCAAATGAAATACTTGCAAGTTTAAGAACATCTATGGAAGATATACGCCAACGTGAGATGCAAAAAGGTATAATTAAAATAGAAGATATAGATGCTAAGAGTATAAAAACCATAGATAACATGACTAAGTCAATAGTTAATAAAATTTTTTATGATTTATCTAAAAATATTAAAAAAGCAGCTATTGAAGAAGATGAAGATTTATTAAACTTATTAGAAACTATTTTTAAAAA
>JAKSUE010000288.1 GCA_024409165.1 archaeon | reverse complement strand
TGTAAAATAAATAAAAAAATTAGTAAAAATAGTAAAAAAGTTAAAATATAAAAAAATTAAACTAAAAAAATTAAAATATAAAAAAATTAAAATTTAGACTTTAAAAAAAGTCTAAATCATCTACAGGGTTATGAACTCTAAGTTCTTTACCTTCAAAGAAACTAAATTCCACATCAATTTCCCCAACTTTCTCAGGAGGACATTCAATGATATCATCTGTTAAAACAACAAGGTTTGCCATTTTTCCTATTTCAATAGATCCATAATATGGTCTAAACGCATTCTTTTTGCATTAACCATTGTGTATCCATGGAGTAATTGTTTTAAAGTTAACTTAGCACTTGCAGGTGGACGACAACCCTCATAATAGAAACTAATAAAGATTACGCTTTAAAAACTACCTCTCCTTCAATAATAGTAGCTATTAATTTAGATTTAGCTATCTCTTCAATATCATCATTTAAGAAGTCTTTATCATAAACAACTAAATTACCTAATTTTCCAATTTCAATTGAACCAATTTCATCCTCTGCATTTAACATATAAGCAGCATTTCTTGTTAAGCATAAAACTGCATCTTTTTGAGATATACATTCAGCAGGATTTCTTACAACATCATAATCATCTTTTGGTTTTTTACCTGTAACTGACATATAAATAGATAAAGGAACACTCATTTCATCTGAAACTGGGTAATCTGAATGGAAACCAACTATAACTCCTTCATTTATAAAGGATTGCATAGGATATCCTTCAAGAGCTTTTTCTTCACCAAGATATTCACATTCTTGAATAAAAGCAGAATCTGATTTTGGTATCCATAATGGAGCTATAGCACCGCATACATTATAATCTGCCATTCTTTTAATATCATCTGGACGAATATATTGAAGATGGGCAAATGAGTTTCTTAAATTAAATATTCCTGTTTCAATTTGTGCTTTTGAAAATCCATCCATTCCGAATTTAGTTGCACCATCACCAATACTGTGAGTATGTACAAATAAACCATTTTCATTAGCTGTTTTAACTATAGTTACATATTTATCCAAATCTGTAAATCTTTTATCTCCATAGTAACCTGGTGCATCAGCATATTCTTCTTCCATCCATCCAGTATGTGCTTCTACAACACCATCTAAAAGTACTTTCATAGCTACAGTTTTATAATATTTACAATCATATTTTTTTAATTCAAGAGCTGTTTCAACTTCTTTAACCATATCTTCAGCATTATTATTTACTGTAAACATTCCATAGGTACGGAGCTTAAATTCACCCTCTTCAACTGATTCTGCATATATTGGAACAATTTCTTTATCTGCTAAAGCTTCCCCTGTAGCAGTTATTCCTTGTGAAAAAGCAAATTCTTGCCATTTTAATAAACCTGCTTTAGTACCTTCTTTAGGAGGTTTATTATTAAGGAGAATGTTAATTACAGGTTCTTCTGAAATATAACCTGTAGGAACACCATCTTCATCTACACGAACCAAATCAGTACCATACTTTTTAACTGCTTCCTCATCAATTCCAAACTTAGCACATCCTGGTGTATTTAACCACATTGAATGACCATCAACTGAATTTAAGCAAATAGGAATCTCATCATTTACAGTATCAAGTAATTGACGAGTTGGAATCTCATCATAAATATCCCATCCTGCCCCTTCATATAAATCTCTACCTGGATGATCCTCAATATATTTCTTCATAGTTTCTAAAAAAGCAGCCATTGATTTGTCTTGGCTTAAATCTGCCTGTAATTCTAAACGATTTGCTGCAAGAAAACCATGAGCGTGTGTTTCAATAAACCCTGGATAAATATAATTATCTCCATAATCAATTATCTCTGCTTCAGAAGCCAATTTCTTAGCAACATCAAAATCACCCACATATTTAATTTTACCCTCAGAAACTAAAACAGCCTCAACATTAGGTTTAAACTCATTCATAGTAATAACATTACCTAAAACAATTTTTTCAACCATTAAAACCACCAAAA
>JAKSUE010000287.1 GCA_024409165.1 archaeon | reverse complement strand
ATAATCACGTAGATATAAATAAATATAACTATTGTAAATATGGAAAAAGAAGAACTGTATTAGTGGTAGACACCGACTCAAATTTCTTATATTTATGTCCAGCATATGAATTCTTTAAAGAAAATATTGATAAAGTTGATGATAGTAAAGAAATGAAAGTTGCATCCGTCAACTGTATTACTTATTTGATCACTGAAGTAATTAATGAAGCTTATCTTAAATTTGGAAAACTACATAATGTTGACGAAAAATATAGACCACTCATTAATATGAAAAATGAATTTATGCTTTCAAGACTTCTTATGACTAAAAATAAGAAGAATTATGCATCATCAGTTCTTATGCAAGAAGGTCGTCTTATAGAAAAGAATCAAATCGATATCAAAGGATTGGCTATTAAAAAATCAAATACCAATAAACTTATTAGTAATTATTTTACAGATTTATTAAAAGATGATATTATTCTTTCTAAGGAAATCAATTATTCTAATATAATTAAAAAATATTTTGATCTAATTGATGTAGTTAAAGGCTCTTTAATAAAAGGAGAGACTAATTTTTCAATACCTTTAAGAGCCAATGAATTATCATCATATGAAATGCCATTGAATGTAATGCCAATAAGAGGTATTGCAACTTGGAATATATTATATCCAGAATACGAAATAAGTCTTCCAACAAATGTAAACGTAATAAAAGTCATTATTCCTGAAGATTATTACGAAGTAAAAACTAAGATAGAAGACTATTGTGAAACTCATGGAGAAGCTTATGATGTTGACGAACTTGCAACATTTATTGAACGATTAAAATCTGCATTTAATTATACAATTAGAACTAATAAGGGTAAAGAAGAAAAGGATTCAACACTTGTAAAGAATGGTGTTCTTGATGTTATAAGTATTCCTAAAAATTTTGATGCTGTCCCATTGTTCCTAAGACCTTTTATCAATTATGAGAAGATGGTCTACGATCATTTAAACTCAGGAACGATCATTCTTGATTGTTTAAATATACAGACTCCAAAGATTAACGACAACCTTATTCCTACAAATATCATTAAGATCTAATATTACATGGAGGATTATATGCTTAAATTAGATACAACAAGTATTAAAACTGGAACAATCGTATTAGATATGGATGATGTATTAGCTTTTACTACAAGCTATTGGTTTAAATTAATTTATGACAGGCTCGATGTATTTGAGCCTGTCATAAATAAAAACATGATTCCTGATGATTACGAATATAATAAAGATATTTATTATCCAATGGAAAGACCGACTTATTACTTCGCAGATTGGCTTTTAAAAAATAATTTAACTACTGATGAAGAATTATTTGGTCGTAAATGCATCATGGATATTTTTATATCAAATAATAATATCTATGACTATATTTCACCAGCACCTATCATCCCTTCAATCATTGATATGTTTAATAATAAGTCTTTTAAGTTTGATAAAATATGTATTGTTACAAGAAGTTTTGATGAGCATTATCTATCTAAAACTGCTTTTATTAAAAGAAATTTTGCGTCTATAATAGATAATGTTGAAATATTATTTACTGATATTGACGAAAAAAAATCTGATGTAATTAAAAATATCGAGCATGTTAGTTTAATCATAGACGATGAACTATCAAATATTTATGATTATATAGATAATTCAACCAATATCGAAGGTAGTACCATATTAATTCCTAGAACAGGATATAACCAGGATATATCAAAAGAATATCTTAAAAAGGCTAATGATAAAAAAATAAGTGTAAATTATTATAGCTATAATTAAATATAAAGTCCTTAATACCATATGGTATTAAGGACTTTTTTTTTAATTATTCTTCATTAATTCTATTAATTCTGGCTTAGTCATATACATATTGCATTGAATTCCCTTTTCAGTTAATTTAGCGACTAATTCTTTTTTAGTAAAAGATTCATAATCAACGACAACCTCTTCGACTGTCTCTACAACAGGAACTTCCTCGACAACCTCTTCGAC
>JAKSUE010000286.1 GCA_024409165.1 archaeon | reverse complement strand
AATAAACTAAACTTTAAATTAAAAAATAAAATAATAATTGTTAAAATTAACAATTATTTTTAGATTCTATTTTTTCTTTATCATCTATAATGAATATTACAATAAGTAACATTATTATATTCAATATTACCATAATTAATGCTGTTTCATTAAATGCTGTAACAGACATTTGATTATGAGCAATATTACCACCTGCAAGGATTGCAACTATAACTACTACCATTGAAGAACCGATAGCTGCTGCAATTTGTCTAAGTGTGTTATTTACTGCTGTACCATCTTCAACCTTATCAGATACCATAGTTAAAGACCAAGTTGTTACAGGCATTAAGATTAAACCTAAACCTAAACAACGGATAGCTTGAGTTATAACCATCCATAAAACAGTTGTTTCAGCAGTATAGAACATCATAGTTCCATAACCAATAATTGATATAACAGTAGCTAATGCAAGTAATTTCTTAATTCCAATCTTACCTACTAATATAGGTCCAATAATATTAGCAAGAATCATAAGTATTGCACCAGGGAATATGATAAGAGCAGATATTGTTGCTGAATAATATGCAACTCCTTGAACAAATAAAGGTACAAGAGCAGTATAACCATTTAATCCAAAGTAAAATATACATATAAATATAATTCCTGCAGAGAAATACTTGTTTTTAAGAACTTCTAAGTTAATTAAAGGTTTCTCTAAATTACCTTGACGTTTTACAAATAAAATCAAAGCAATAATACCAACTATAATTGGAATAAATACAAATAAACTAATAAATCCATATTCAGCAATATTAGTAAATCCAAGCATTATACCTGCACAACCAACAATAGATAATCCTACAGATAATAAATCCAAAGGATAATCCTCAGTTCCTAAATCCACATCAATAACATATAAACCAATAGCCATAATGATAATAGCTAAAATAGCAAATATTGAGAATAATGCTCTCCAAGTGTATAAATCAATAATAAATCCACCAACAACTAATCCACAAACAGGAGCAAATCCAATCACTAAACCGAAAATACCCATATTAATTTGCCAATCCTCTTCAGGTACCATCTTAAGAATCAATATCTGGTTAAAAGGTATTAAAATACCATTACCAATTGCCTCTAAAATCCTACCAATAATCAAAACCTCAATTGAAGTAGAAAAATAACACACAAGTGATCCAATAATAAATATCCCTACAGAAAATAAAAATATCTTCCTAACACTATACCTACGAGATAAATAAGCACACAAAGGCATCATAATCCCAACAACAAGTAAAAAAGCAGAATAAGTCCACTGAGCCACAGTAGAAGACACCCCAAACTCACCCATTATCTGAACAGTCCCTGTTGTAATAATAGACTGAGCCACAGTCAAAACAGACCCTGCAATAATAAATATAATTAAAATTTGCATATTCTTAGTTAATCTAAAGTCCATAAACTCACCAAATAAAAAAACATAATTAAAATACAATTAAAATTAAATTAACTCATAAAATCAGTTATAAAATAAGTATATCTAACCTATTTAATAAAGATATTTATTAAAAAAAGCAAAATAATTATTAAAAATAAAAATATAATCAAAATAATGATTAAAAAATAGAATAATAGTTTACTAGTAAACTATTAAAAAATAAAAAATTTTAAAAATAAAAATTAAACATTCAATAAAGTCAATAATTGTTTACTAGTAATTCTACTAATTTTAAGAATTTCCTCCTCAGAATAACCTTCCTTTATCATATCTTTTGCAACTTGAATTCTAGTTTTCTCTTCACCTTCTTCCAATATATCATCAACAATTTCATCAATTATACTCAATTTCATACGTAATTCTCCTTACCTCTGTAAGTTCATTCTACTATCTTTAGAAGAAAGTTTCAGTTAGTTACAATTTGTAACCAACTCATTTCCTTCTCCAATACTCCAGGAGTCATGGATTTCCATGATTAATTAAACATTCAATAAAGTCAATAATTGTTTACTAGTAATTCTACTAATTTTAA
>JAKSUE010000285.1 GCA_024409165.1 archaeon | reverse complement strand
ATTTAAATTAGTTTGCATAGGAGTTAGAATATTATTTAAATCTTTTAGTAATTTATTAGAACTATTAGGATTATTATAAATAGGTTTCAACTGTTTTTGAATTTTTAATAAATTATCCATCTTAGGTTTTAAAGTATCACTAAATAAAACATGCTCAGCAAAATCAAAACCTTTTTTATCATCAGCATTAAGAGTAGCTTTTAATTTAACATATTTCTTATTAAGAGTTATAGACTTACCAATTAAGCCATAATTATGATTAAATAAATCTTTTTGTGTTAATTTACCCGTAATATTAGCCCATTCAGATTTATTAACACTTAAAACAAAAGAACTAATATTTAAATAACTTGCATTAGTTATAACAATAGCTATGCTTGTATACCAATCTTTAAAGAGATGGTAAGGAACAAACCACTCATTATTAAAAAGAACTCCATTCTTTTTTATTTCTTTAATATGTCCAAAATGATATTGATTATCTATAAACATATGGACGATAATATTAAGTTTTTTATTCTTGTATAAATTTGTTAAATCTTCAATAGACTTGGTTTTTATTACATTGCATTTAAGACCGTGTTTAGTTAAAGTATTAGTTAAACCCATTATACTGGTAGTATTATTAATTGTATTTGTTTCTTTAATTCCAGTTTCTACATCTACCGTTTTATTATAGGACTTCATGACATTAATATAAGAACTAACGGCACATGGTACAGTAGATAAATCAGATGAATCATTAGATACGGTATTAGTAGTTTTATTATTAGTTAAATCAATATCATCAGAACCACATAAAGTATTATTTAACTCTAAACTATTATTTCCAACAGTAGTTAAAGAATCAGTATTATTATCTGTTGCACATACACCACTAACACTAACCAAAAGCAATAGTAATGTTAATAATAGTAAAACACATTTTTTATTAAACATGCCTATCCCCTCTTAAATATTTTATATTGATATTTAGATATCCTCCTTATAATATTAAAAGAATGTATATTTAAATTAAATAAAAAGTTTTAATAGATAAGGTAAACAGATAATTAGAATGTATCATTGTAAGTTATACATATTTTCAATAAACCTTTAAAAAAAGAGCATACATTTATTGCTTTTTTGTTAATGCAGGGGGACATATATTAAACTTCGGCATTAACAAACCTCCTTTTTATATTCACCAGTACAGTTTTTTTATAAAAAAACCTCCCCGTAAAAAATCAGCCAATTACATCAATAGAGAAATGTGTGATGATAATAGAATATAGGTAGGGGGGAGGGAGGAGTATTATTTAATACTATTATATAATTAATCACCAGTCAACTAAAAAAATATAAAAAAAAATAACAGTTAATTAAAAATAATATCATCATTAGTTATCATCTAAACCCCTACTCTTCTTCCTCTTTTTCTTTCTCTTCAATGATTTGGGCTTCTATAAAATCATCCTCATACAAATCATCATCAAAATCATTATTCTCTTTAATCTTCTTATTACGCTCCTCCTTTTCATCTAAAACCTGTTCACGAGGCTTCAAACCAAAAGCTTCACGAACAGCAGTCGCCAAATCACCTTTACCCGTACTATTAAAAGTCAAACTTTTCTGTTCAACTTCCATTTTAGTATTAACAGAACTTTCTTTCATAAGTAGTTTAGCTGCCAAATCACCAGCCATTTTAGCATTCCTTAAACTTGGTTCTTTTTTTAATTCATCAATAGCAACGTGTAAAGCCTGTAAAGCAACATTATTAGCTAATCTATACCTTTCCCGTGTTTCCTCCTCAAACTCCCGCTTATTCTCCTCCATTAAGGATATATCGTAAACTGAAGCTCTTTCTGTCCAATCCCAAGTATAAGATAATTTTTTAATATATCTATCGGTTTTCCCAGTATTTTCAGCTACTTTACTAAGTTTTCTACCAACACCAAGATTCAAATACTCTTGAAAATATATAAAAGCCTTCTTAGGCTCTTTACAACCATCATCTTTAACTATTCTCTCTTCCCAAATATTTA
>JAKSUE010000284.1 GCA_024409165.1 archaeon | reverse complement strand
ATTTAATTTTAAAATTAAATAAATTCACAATCTCTTCAGTAAATATTTCAAATCTTTTTTATTTCTGTTCATAAGGTTCATTCGATATCTAAATCCACTACTTAAATTACTTGCTGTATTTTCATCAATTAATTCATTAATAGTAATTTTAACAAGTTCTTCATTTTCAAAGAAAAAAACATTTCGAATTTTAATTTGGTAAAATTCTGATAATTTCTTAGCACAATAATAACACGGTCTACTATTACAACAATATTTATGTTTAGTATAACGAAGAACAAGACAGTTCATTTTTTGTTTTCTTAAAGATTTAAAAGCTATTTTATTCATAGCATCTAATTCAGCGTGTAATTGAACAGGAATATAAGAATTAATATTTTTAGTATTATTGTATCCAATAATTTCATAATCATCATTGAAGAAACAACATAACACATTGTATTTTGGATTATAACATTGAAATTTATTAGCTTCTTTAAAATGTTCCATTAAATTATTAATTTGAATAATATCTTTTTGTTCAATATGACACATTGTTAATAATTTTTATATTTAAATAATTAGTTATTTTATCAATTTTTTTATGCAATAATATCAAAATAATGATTAACTTTTTAAATAGAATTTTTATTTAATTTTTAAAAATTAAATATTTTAAGCATTACCGCCTCTAGTAGCGAGTTTAGAAGCATTAACTCTCTTCATACAAGAGCAGCCAGCATTCATCCAATTATTATTACCCATATAAGGGTTAGGAACATATTCGTGAGCATTTTCAACTAAATTTCTTTCAACGGGAATCTTGAAAGGAACAGGGTATTGAGGAGCACAGCAAGCGGGACTTCTATCACTAAATCTTCCGCTACCTTGATCCTTATTGATCTTCTTATCATCACCTCCAAGATCAATCATAAATGAATTATCATTATCTTCATTCATATAAACATCTTGCCAAGCATTGATAGTAGGTTGAGGGATCATTTTAGGTCCGTCCATAACATTAGAAGTTTCTTTATTGACGAACTTAGGGAGACCAGTAAGATCTTCACTAATACCTTCAGTGTCAATAGCATCAACATCAGCAGGACCTTCAATAACATTATCAAGAGAGTTTTGAGTTAAAGCAATAGGTTCTTCTTTAGTTTCAATTGTTTCAGAAACAGTTTCTTTAACACTATCAACAGCGTCCATAACCTTATCAACAATGGAATCTACAATACCTTTTTCTTCAACTTCTTCCTTCTTTTCTTCAAAAGCTTCAACAACTTCAACTTCAGAAGCTTCGAAATTTTCTTTAATAGATTTACAAAGCTTAATGAGGATAATAATTAAGATGCCAATAACGACACCATAAAATACGCATTTACCAAAGTTCATCACTAACCTTTTAATATTTATATATTTTAAACATATTTAAAATTAATAAACCGTAAAAATTGAAATTATTAATAATTAATTAAAAATCATAAATTGGTTTTATATTAAAATGGAAGACGAAGCACCAACAAAAACTTTAACAAGATGGTTTAAAAATCTTAAAAATAAAAACACTAATAAAATATTATTAGTTTATGGAGATACTGGAGTTGGTAAAACATATTTCATTGAAAATCATTTAACAAAATATTTTAATTTGAAACCATTAACAAATGAAAGAATGGATGAATTAAAAGATGAAAAAATAAAAAATTATTATTCATTCTTATCTTTGTTCTTTGATATGATAACATTAGATGATTTAGATGCAAAGCCTAAAGTTATGATAATAAATGAATCAAAACTTTATAATTTTGATAAATATGAACAAATCATTTCAAAGATAATTGATGATAGTATTAAATTAGATAATTATCCGATTATTGTTATTATGACATCTTCACATACAAAATTTTTAAGTGATATTAGAAAAAAATCAACTAGTATTTTTATTGAAACACCAAAAGAAGATGTTATTAAAGGAATAATTAGTAATTATTTAGAAGAAAAAGGTATTGTTGATAAAATAACACCAAAAGTTAAGTCTGGAAAAGTTTCAAGTATT
>JAKSUE010000283.1 GCA_024409165.1 archaeon | reverse complement strand
ACGATTATTTCCTTCCTTAAGGAAGTTGAACTTGACTAAGATTTAATTAAATTAAAATCTGGATAGATTAAGTTCTATCCAGATTTTTTATCGTCTAATTTTGACACCTTTAAAAAATAAAGTTATACATACAATAATAATGTAAGTTGAATATATTATTAACTATCAAATATATTATTCAATTTACAATTAACAATAATTTATATCAATCATGTTCAATTATAATATCAATAAATTGACCAGTTTGCTTGTTAAGGCTTGTGAGAAGGTAGATTCTAGCAAGTATCGTCCTGGTCATAGACTTGAGAAGATTCACGGTTGGTTTTATACTTACTTGGAAGAAACTTTTGGTCAGATTAACTCGAAAGAGTTTATTAGTATTGTAAACATGCCTGAGCTAAAGTCTGTACCGTTCAATTATAGGAATAGTTCGACTTTTTAATAAACGCTTTTAGTTTTTGAAAAACTTCTAACATTTAATATAAGTTTTTCTTATAAACTTTAATTAAATTAGATATAGTTCTTTATTATAATGAATTGATTTTGTCATTTCTTATTCGTACATTATTGTTCATTATTATATTCAGTTGAGTTGTCTCTCCATCGGTAATCGGTTTATTATAATAAAGAATTGTATCTAATTTAATTTTTTTCTTAGGTAATTTTGAATTGTTATATATATATGAATTACGATCCTCTTTATTATAGTATTTCTTTCGTTTTACTTGTTTCAGCTTTTATAAATTATCTCATCTATTTTATTTTAGTTTAAACAGATATATATTATCTAAAAAAGAAGTTAAATTGATTTATTCTTTTTTAGATTTATTCTTGCAGAGATTATAATTGATTTATTTTAGATAAATTAAAGTTTATAGAAGTTAGTTATGTTTGGAGAGACTTTTATTATATGAACAGTTCTTTTAGTATGATGCTTGACAGTTAGTATTCATATTATTGGTGTATTGATTGGTTAGTTAGTAGGTTAACCGGGGTAGATTAAGTTCTACCCCGGTTTTTCTTTATTTTAATCCTAACACATTTATATTCAGTTCTTAATACATATAAAAATTAAAGTCATACATACAATATTAGTGTAAATTGAATATAATTCCTTTTATATATAATTTACAAATACAAATACAATCCCAATCAAATTATACTATGTCAGAATATAATATTGTCAATATCATTAACAAGCTCATTGATGCTGGTGTCATTCTTTGCCTGGTCATGAAATTGAAAAGTAAGAATGATATGACCAAAAATGATTTTGGTCCTAGCTGTGTCATCCATTCTTACTCTGATTACTTTAGCTCTGCTATTAACGAGTTTGACTGGTGCGAATATTTCACACTTTCTCCTGACGAAATTAATGGTAGTTGTATGAAGGTTATTGATGGGAAAGAGTTTATATTTGAAGTTACAATTCAGCCCAGATATGACCTTATGCGAGAGTATGTCGACTTGTTTGGCGTTTTGATTAAGTAAGATTTAATCTGAATTAAAACTAACCCTGATAGATTAAATTCTATCAGGGTTTTTTATTATTTGTACCTAACACCATTAAAAAATAAAGTCATACATACAATAATATATTTTTATAATCAGAGTATAATCTAATCCAGTCGTCTCCTCTGGACGCTCCGTTTTTTATAATAAGCATATTATATTATTTCATTTTAATAAGCCCATAAAAGCGATTTTAATGCTTTTTAACAAATTATTTTAATATATTAAAAAGCTATAGTTTTTGAAAAGCTCTTAGAGCTTAATAGTTAATTTTTTAACAAACGCTTATAGCATAATAAAATGCTCATCTATTCCAATCGTCTCCTCTGGCCTCTTTGAAAAATAAAATAGTATAATTATATTATTTTAATATAAAAAATCCATATAAACAATCCTAGGTATTTTATTTTTAATTTTTGATATTAAAAATAAACATAATTTTTTATAAACTTCAGGCATTTAGCAAATGCTTTTAATATTAAACAGTTATAAAATTAAAATATCTATTTTAGTTTTGATAATCACTTCTGGCATATTAAAAG
>JAKSUE010000282.1 GCA_024409165.1 archaeon | reverse complement strand
TAAATAATAATTTTTATTTATATTGTGTTGTTTAATTAATCGTTGTGTTAAATAAATTGAATTATTGATGTTTTTGTGATTGTTGGAGTGTGATTATACATATGTCTTTAATATCTTTCTTAAATCCGTTATCAAATGATGGTCAGGGTATTGTAAAAAAGTATGCTGATTTGAATGAGGTATTTAGTCATAATGATGAGTTAATTGAGATTGCAGTCCATTCTAATCGTCAGACTATTTCAGATTCTGATAAGATTCCAGAAACAATTGGTGATTTAGCTGTTAATCGTATTAAATGGTATATTGAACGTAAGAATAATAAGGATTTTAATCCTAATGATTATGCTTATTTGTTTAATGAGGATATTTATATTTATGATACAATTGCTTTCCATATGATTGCTCAGGCTTTAGCTAGTAAATTTAGACCTAATTCTCGTGAAGTTCGTTTATTTGTTGAATCTCAAGGCTTTTTAATCGAAGATAGATTAACAAAATTAATAGCTAGTGCTAGAGTAGAAACTGTTGAAGAAATATTAGGGCAATTACTTACTCAGAATGATTTAGAATGGTCTTTTTTAAAGGATTTGATTGCTTCTAAGAAGTTATCTCTTTGTGATTTAGTACTTGATAATGGTGAGATTGTTTTAGATAGGGAAGAGTTTGTTTATAATTTTGGTGATAATTTTAGAGATAGATCTCCAGATAGAATTTATGATATTCTTATTGGAAACTCTTTAAAAGAGCTTATTTTAACTAAAATGATTATGCAATCTACAGAGGATTATATTAAACGTATTAGTGAAATGTTATCCATTGTGGAAGTTCATCCAATGATTGAACAATTAGCTGAACTTTTAGGAGAGACTATTTCAGAAACTATGGCTCAATACAGTTCTTATTATGGTAGTGCAGGTATTGGTTCAATGAAAATTGGAAAATTAATCCGTGAAGCTTTCCCTCCATGTATAGCTAATACTGTTGATGGTGTTTCTTCAGGTGGAAGAAATGATGCTATTGTACTTCTTCTTACATCTTTTGTGTCCTATGCAAGACTTTATCCTGGAATTTTTGGAAGTGAAGGTGGAGTTAAAGTCAGTGATATAGATTCAAACCTTTCAATTACTATGAATGAGATTTTACCACTTATTTATGAAGCTGCAGATAATTGTACACCACCATTATTTGAAGACCAACCTCAAGAAAAAATAAATATCACAGCAAAATTAGGTTTTGGAATGCATGAAGAGCCAGATTTAGAAAATGAAGGAGAAACAACTTGGTATACTCCTATGAGTTGTGAAAAAATTCAAATGCATCTTCCACAATTATGTCAAAAAAATAAGGATTGTCAAAAAATCAATAATCCATTATCTTATTATTCAAGAAAAAAATGGATTTTAAATAAAGAAGGAAAATTAGAGAGTTCTGAGGATAATTCTAGTACGGATAGTTCTAGTAATTCTACTGATTCTGAAGATTCTTAATTTATTAATTATTTAATAAGTATAATCATCCTCATCATAATAATTTAAAATAATAGAATGTTCAAAATCTTGATAATTTGAATAAATATACTCTTCATAATTTTCTTTTAAATACTTTATTTTACGCTCTTTTTCATTAATATTCTCTATTTTACAGAATTCTGTGAATAAATCAGGAGTATATTCTATTAAACAATTTTCTTTTTCTTTGAATTCTTCATATAATTCTAATTCTTCTTCACTTAATAGGTCTTCTTCATAAATAATTTCATTAGATTCTATTTTATAGATTTCAATATGATTTTCTTTATAAGCATTATTAAAAGTTTCCATCATTTCATTTGGATTTGATGAAATTCCACTTATTTTACCTGTATTTAAGTTTATTATTGTGATTCCAGTTGATTCATAAGGAGTCCAATTATCTAATGCAGGTTCTATTATTTCTCTTGGACTTAAACTTTCAATTATTCTTCTGATTTCTTCTTCACCAATCATATTTATCCTCTTTATTCTATTCCTTTTATTTGTGTTTTAATTATATTTTAATAATATTTTAATTATATTTTAATTATA
>JAKSUE010000281.1 GCA_024409165.1 archaeon | reverse complement strand
TGTTTATAAAAATTTAAAACACTTTAAAATTTTATATTGTATAAATTGTATGGATATCACTTCTATAAATATAACTTCTATAGTATGTCTTTTATAGAATTAATTCTAAAATTATAAAATTAAACCAATATAAATAGGTGTGGATATGAGTTTAATTATTGCTTATATTGGAAAAAAAGGATGTGTTATGGCAAGTGACAAACGTAAAGTCGCTTACTTTGGTCATAAAGAGGATCGTGAAACTTTAGAAGAGGAACTTTATTCTGGAGTTATTACTAATGATGAAGAATTATATGCTCGTGCAAGTGAGCTTGATATTACTTTAAAAATTACAGATGATGCATGTAAACTTAAAGATTTTGAAAATGTTGCTGTAGGTGAAGTAAGTTCAAAAGGAACTACAGAAACTAAAAGAAAAAGAATCTATGGTACAACTAATGGTTTCCAAATTGTTGAACTTTCAGGTTCTGAAATTACTAGTGTTAAAAAAGGAGATTCATCTATCATATTATTCGGTAATAAAATTACTAAATCATTAGCTAATCAAATTTTAGCTGTAAAATGGAAAAATAGTTTTAGTTTAAAATATATGGGTGAACTTTTCGGAAGTATTATTGAAGAAGTTGCTGAAAGAACTCCTTCTTTAGGTAAAAACTATGATGTTTTAATTAAACAAGCTAATTTAACTAAAGAAGAATCTCAAAAATATCTTGATGATGTTGTTGAGAGGGATGTAAAACTCTTAGCTAAATTCAGAACTAAACTTCAAGAAGATTTATATCAACAAAATGAAATTATAAAATTAGCTTCAACAATTATTGATGAAGGGAGCATTGGTAAAGTTGAAGTAGTTGATGATAATATTATTCAAGTTAAGTTAAATAGTGATGTTAGAGCTTTTGATACTAAATGGAAATTACTTGCTAAACCTAATGAACTTGTTATGATGTTTGTTGAAGATGGAACTGCATCTGTTGGTGATGAAGTAGTAATTGAAGACCAATCTTTATGTATTAAAGGTAAATCCTTAAAATTATCCTGTAATATTATTTTATGTCATTTAAAATAATTATTTTATAGATAGGGGAAGTCTATGAAAATAAAATTTTTAGGGACTGGTGGAGGTAGATTTGCTTCTATTAGTCAAAAAAGAATGACAGGAGGATTTAGAATTGATAATTTTGATGGTAAAAATTATCATGTTGACCCAGGTCCAGGAGCTCTTGTCCGTACTTATCAATTTGGCCTTAATCCTGCTGATTTAGATGGAATATTTGTTTCACACTCTCATACAGATCATTATAATGATGCTGAGATTTTAATTGAAGCAATGACTAAAGGAATGACTAAAAATAATGGAATTATTATGGGTAGTCAAAGTGTATTTGAAGGTTTTGAATCATGGGGACCAGCTATTTCAAAATATCACAGAGCTAATTCTAAAAACCTTATTTTAACTGCAAATAAATCTAAAAAATTCCCATTTTTAACAATAAAAGGTACAAAAACAATGCATGGTGACCCAACCTGTGTTGGTTTCCAAATTGAAAATAAAAATGGTTTTAAGATTTCATACACATCAGATACAAAATACTTTGATACTTTACATAAATATCATAAAGGTGCAGATATTTTAATAGCTAGTGTACTTAGACATGGATCTAAATCAATTAGTGGTCATATGTGTTCTGATAATTTTGCTAAATTAATCCAAGAAGTTAATCCTAAATTAGCTATTATGACTCATTTTGGTTTTAAAATGCTTGCAGCTAATCCTATTGAAGAAGCTAAAAGAATCTATAAAGACACAGGTGTTAGAACATTAGCTGCTTTTGATGGTATGCTTGTAAATGTTAATGAAAACCATCCTGAAAAATCAGGTATGACACATCTTAAAAGTAAGTTTTATTCAAAAAAATCAGAGGATTCAAAGAATAATTATAAACAATATAAAAAAAGTAATAATTATAAAAATAATTCAAATTTTAATAAAAAAGTATAATAAGTTAAATAATAACTTGTTTATTATTTTCACTTATTATTTTTCTATTTTTTAGTTTTTATTTTTAATTTA
>JAKSUE010000280.1 GCA_024409165.1 archaeon | reverse complement strand
TAAAATACTAATTTACATTTATTCTTCTTCATCAAAATCAAAAAATTCAGAATTTGTTAATAATTTATCTTTAAATAATTTAGAAATTCTACTAATACATTGTCTACTATAATCTAACTCATCAGCCATCTGAGTTACAGTTTTACTTTCCATATTAAATAACACATATAACATTACACCTAAAGGTATTCTACTTTTATGGAAAAAAGTTCCTGTAAAATCATTGAAATTTGTACCGCAATCTTTACAAGAATATCTACGAACACGCCCTTGTTGACCACGATTATTAATATTATAAGAGTTACATTTTGGACAATATACTCCATTAACCCAACGAATACTCCTAAAAAATGCCATTGCTACCTTCTCATCAGGAATTTTAACTTTAGGATTACTTTCATTAGTCATGATTAACATTATAAATTTAAATATATTTAAAATTTTTGAAAAAAATTTCCAAAATATAATTAAAATAAGAATAAAAATTGAATTTAATATAAGTATAATTGAATAAATTAAAAAATAATTGAATAAAATAATAAAAAAATAAAAATATATTAAAAATAATAAATGGAGTTATAAAAATAAATCCTTAACTTCACTCTTATCACCAACTCCCAAAACTAAAATTTCACCATCAGGCAATATCCTAAGTTCAAAATTACGAACATCACTTAAATCATCCATAGAATATCTATCTGATAAAAAATGAAATTTCTGATTAGAAGATCCAACAAGAGGTCTTGAAAAGTCTTTCTGAGATAAAATAAAAGGCCCATCAATCAATAAATCAGTGTATTTTAATAATTCTATATAATCATTATTATCATATTCTAAAATACTTTCTAAAGTATAACCTGTAAACACCACAACAGACAATCCATTCTCTTGAAACAGTTTAGCAATCTTAGATAAATTTCTAGCTTGATTAAAAGGTTCACCTCCTGAAAAAGTGACACCCTCAATCAAATCATTACTTAAAACCTTATCAATAATAAAATCAAGAGAATATAAAGTACCATTCTCCTCATCCCAAGTCTGAGGAGAAGTACATCCTTCACAACGTATTGAACAACCCTGAAGATAAATACAATCACGAAGTCCAGGACCCTCAACACGAGTATTTTCAATAAATTGATATATATTTAATTTATCTTCCATCAAATCAACAAATTATAATTTAAAAATCTAATTTACGTCCCTTTTTATTAAATTTAGGATTATTATTAGAATTACTGTTAGGTCCCTTATTAGAATTATTAATATCATCTAATTCAGAATTATTAACATTAGTTAATTCATCTACTTGATTTAAATCTTCATCTAAAGTATTATCTTTTAAATCACCCATTTTAATAAATTGAGAATTATCTTCAAAAGAAGCATATTTTCTTAAATTATTAATAATATGAGGTTTAAGATTTAACTCATTACCTAATTCCTCAGCAGAACTAAACTTATGAACCTTCCTTAATTCAATAATTCTTTTAGCAATAATTAAATTAAAACCTGGAATAGAACTTAATTCCTCTTCAGAAGCAGTATTAATATTAATAGGTTTTATAGGAATATCTTCAGGTTTAAAATCAAAATCAATAGTCCTATTTCCATTTAAATTTGAGTTAACACCTTCAACATTATTATGTCTATTCTGAATATTTCCTAAATTATTAGGAACATCACTTGTAATTGCAGAATTATAAGTGACTGGATTTACTCCAAATGTTTTAGCTTCTAATTTCTTTAAAAAACGAGTAATGGTTAAAAAAGAATGAATAATAGCAATGAACCAGAAAATAACAACTAATATCATAACTGGGTCCTCTAAACTTGTATCTATAAAACAAAAGCACAAAATCCAAGGAATTTCATAAATAATACCTGAAATAATCCATTTAATTTCATTAACCCTAAAACCTATAATTAAAAATCCTACACCAGTGAAAAACATGATAAAAGAAAATAAAACCCATAAAGAATTACCAATTTTCTGAATAGTTGTAAATCCCATAATAAACCTCCTAAATAACTTAAAATAACTAATAAATTAAATAAATAATAAATTAAAATAACTAA
>JAKSUE010000028.1 GCA_024409165.1 archaeon | reverse complement strand
TAAATATAATTAAAGATAAATATTTTAATGTATTAATGTTTATTAATTTAATAAAAATTATAAATGTTTATTATAAAAATTATCGAGGAATTTTATGTCAAAAATTAGTGCTCCTGTTGTAATATTAAATTTTAAAACTTATTTAGAATCAAGTGGAGATAAAGCTTTAGAATTAGCTAAAGCTTTAGAAAGTGCAGCTGAAGAATCTGGTGTAACTATGGTTGCTGCACCTCAAGCTATTGATATTTATAGAATTAAAGCTGAGACAAATATTCCAGTTTTATCTCAACATATTGATGCTGTTTCTCCAGGAGGACATACTGGAAGTAATTTATTTGAAAGTTTTGTAGCTGCTGAAATTGATGGAAGTTTATTAAACCATTCAGAATGCAGAATGACTCTTGCAGATATTGCTGAAGTTGTTAAAAAACTTGATAATGAAGATCTTATTTCTTGTGTTTGTACTAATAATGTAGAAACCAGTGTTGCTGCAGCTACTTTAAATCCAACTTATGTTGCTGTTGAACCTCCTGAACTTATTGGTACTGGAATTCCTGTATCTCAAGCAGAACCTGAAGTTGTTGAAGGTACTGTTTCTAAAGTAAAAGCTATTAATAAAGACATTCAAGTTCTCTGTGGAGCAGGTATCTCTACAGGTGATGATATGGCTGCTGCTATGGATTTAGGTGCTGAAGGTGTTCTTTTAGCTTCTGGAATTATCAAAGCAGAAAGTCCAAAAGATGCTTTATTAGATTTAGTAAGTAAAATTTAATTATTAAAATTTAATTATAATATTTAATTATAAAATTTAATCATTATGATTAGTTATAGAATTTATAACTTATATTGATATTTAGTAAATAATACTGATATATAGTTTAATTAATCTAATTATTTTCGAGTGTTTAATATGGAAAGTATAAAAAGATTTAATACTATTGATGATTTTGATGTAACTGATAAAACTGTTCTTATTAGAGTAGATATTAATGCTCCAGTTGATCCTAATTCTGGAATTATTTTAGATGATACTCGTATGAAGTTACATGCTGAAACTATCAAAGAATTATCTATGAAAGGTGCAAAAACTGTTGTTTTAGCACACCAAAGTCGTCCAGGTAAAAATGACTTTACTACTTTAGAACAACATGCTCTTGTTTTATCTAAAGCAGTAGGATTAGAAGTTAAATATGTAGATTCTTTATTCTCATCAAAAGCAAGAGAAGCTATTTTAGCTTTAGAACCAGGTCAAATTTTACTTCTTGAAAATGCAAGATTCTTCTCTGAGGAATCATTAAAAAGACCTGCTGAAGAGCAAGCTAATTCTATTTTAGTTAAAAAATTATCTCCTTTAGTAGATTTATTTATTAATGATGCTTTTGCAGCAGCTCATAGGTCTCAAACTTCTTTGGTTGGATTTACAAGAACTGTTCCTTCTGCTGCTGGTAGGGTAATGGAAAAAGAATTAAATGTTATGTATTCTGCTTTAGAAAATGTTAAAAAACCTTGTGTTTTTGTTTTAGGTGGAATGAAAGCTGATGATTCTATTATGGTTACTGAAAATGTTTTAGATAATGGTACAGCAGATTATGTTTTAGTTACTGGTCTTGTAGCTAATATTTTCATTTGGGCTGCAGGTTATGATATTAAATCTAAAAACAAAAACTTCATTATTTCTCGTGGATATCGTGAGATGGTTGATAAATGTGAAGATTTACTTGAAAGATTTGGTGATAAAATCATTTATCCTCATGATGTAGCTGTTGATGTTTTAGGTGATAGGGCTGATGTTCCTATTGACAATATTCCAGACGCATCTATTTTTGATATCGGAAGAAAATCATTAGTTGATTATGCAAGATTAATTCGTAGTGCTAAAACCATATTTGCAAATGGTCCTGCGGGTGTATTTGAAGACCCTAAATTTGCTATTGGTACAGAAGATGTAATTAATGCAATCGCTTCATCTGAAGGATATTCTATTATTGGTGGAGGTCACATTGCAGCTGCTACTGTTAGTATGGGATATGGTAATCAGATGGATCATATTAGTAGTGGTGGTGGAGCTTCAATTAACTTACTTGCTGGTAAAAAATTACCTGCTGTTGAAGCACTTACTGATTCTATGAATTTATTTAATAAAGAATAATTTTATTTTATTCTTTACTTTTTACTTTTTTTAGTTTTTATCCATTTTTTATTTTATTAATTTTTTAATTATTTTTTAATTATTTTTTTATCAATGTTTAATTTTTAATTTTTCTTAAAAGATTTTCACTAGCTATTTTAGGATTTTCTGCATTCATAATAGCACTTACAACAGAAATTCCAGAAATATTTGTATCTTTTAATTTTTCAACATTATCTAAATTTATTCCTCCAATAGCTACTGTTGGAATATCTACATTTGAAGTTATCTCTTTTAAAGTATCTATTGAAACATCATTTGCATCTTTTTTTGTTGAAGTTGAAAAAATAGCACCTACTCCTAAATAATCTGCACCATTTTCTTCAGCATCTGTTGCTTCTTCTAGGTTATGTGCTGAAATACCTAATATTTTATCATTTCCAATAAGTTTTCTTGCTATTTTTATAGGCATATCACTTTGTCCAATATGGACTCCATTAGCATCAATAGCTAAAGCAATATCGATTCTATCATTTATTATTAATGGAACATTATATTTTGAGCATATTTCTTTTACTTTATTAGAAATATTATAGAATTCTAATGTATCAGCATCTTTTTCGCGAATTTGTACAACTGTAACTCCGCCTTTTATTGCCTCTTCAATTATATTTAAGAATTCTTCATCTGTTTTATTAGTTCTATCTGTAACTAAATATAATTTATAATTTACATAATTATTTGTCATATTATCCTTCAATTTTTAATTTAATTTATTAATTATTGTTGTTATTAAATATTTAAATTTTTAAGTTTTGATTCTTTGAAATCTTCTTCTTTTAATAAATATAAATTATTTAAAAGATGTTCATTAAAGCTTCCAGTGCCTAAATTGTTGTCTTTTACTATTTTTCCAGCTTTTTCACCAGCTAATGTCATATGTAAACTTGCTGTGATTGCATTAATGATGTTTTTATCTGTGTTAAGTTCTGTAATGTATGTACCTACAATTGATGAAAGCATACATCCACTTCCTGTAATTTTAGGCATCATTTCATCACCATTTTCTATTGAGTAAGTTTTTTTTCCATTTGAAATTAAATCAATAGGTCCACTTGCTATAATTATTGTATTTAATTTTTTAGCTAATTCTTTAACTAATGATGCATTTTCTAATAAATTATCTTTATTCACCATATCTTTGGTATTAACATCTACACCTTTTCCATAATTTTCATGATTAAGGTTAGGTTTTTTATTATTGTTATTGTTATTGGTATTAGTTAAATTAATTAAATTAGCTATGGCTTTAATTTCAGACATATTTCCTCTAATTGCAGTTAAATTATAGTTTTTAATTAAGTTTAAACTTAAATCATTTCTAAGTTTACTTATACCTACTCCTACTGGGTCGAAAATTATTGGAATATTGTGTGTGTTTGCATATTTACATGCTAATTTCATAGATTCGATTTCTTCATTACTTGGATTTCCTATGTTGATTACAAGACTTTTAGAAATTTTTATGATATCTTCAATTTCTTCTTTATTATATGTCATTATAGGTGATCCGCCAATAGCTAAAATAGCATTTGCACATCCATTTATTGTGACTGTGTTTGTCATACAATAAGTTAATGGATTTTCTTCTTTAACTTTATTAAATGATATGATTATTTCTTTGAGCAGATTTTTGTTAGGATTATTGTTATTGGAATTATTATCATCTTTTATAATCATGTTTATCACCTAAAAAAGTTTTATTATTTAATTTATTATACAATCTATTATAATTAATTTATATTTTATTCAATGTTTTATTTAATATCTTATTTAAAATATTATTTATTATGTTGGTTTAATGAGTATTAAATATTGGTGTTATTTATTTGAGATTGTGTCATTTTTATTGTTTTTTATTAAAAATAGTAGTAAACTATTTAAGTAAAGTTTTACTAAAATAATAGTGTTCTAATATTATGCCTCGGTGGCTCAGTCTGGTAGAGCGCGAGACTTGTAATCTCGTGGTCGCGGGTTCAATTCCCGTCCGGGGCTTATATTTTTATATTTACCAAAACATTTATATATTACTTGATTACAATATAGTAATGTATTCAATATGTGGGACCATAGGGTAGCTTGGTCGATCCTTTGGGCTTTGGGAGCCTGAGACTCCGGTTCGAATCCGGGTGGTCCCATTTTTTATCTACACCCGCCTTAGCTCAATTTGGCAGAGCGTTGGACTGTAGATCCAAATGTTGCTGGTTCAAGTCCGGCAGGCGGGATTTTATATTTGTTTTAAATTTTATTTTTTGAATGAAATTCCAAAACATTTATATACTATTTATTACATACTATTGTATGTTGTTATGATGTATCATTACATCATGTTCATTGTTTTTGCCCTGGTGGTGTAGGGGCTATCATGTGGGCCTGTCGAGCCCGCGACTCGGGTTCAAATCCCGGCCAGGGCGCTTAACAATTTAAGTTAAGTTTGATAGCCTATTTTATTTCATTTGTAATCAGGGCCCGTAGCTCAGTCTGGCAGAGCGCTTGGCTTTTAACCAAGCGGCCGCGGGTTCAATTCCCGTCGGGCCCGCTCTGATTTTTTTTATTTATTATATTTTAAATTATTATACATATTTTCAACAATATTTTTAGTTATTTTAGTTATGATGATATTTAAGTTTAATTTGATTTAATTAATTATTTAATTATTTATTATGATAGTTATTACAATTTATTTATTATTTTAACTTATTTTCTATAATTTATTGTTAGTGTATAAGGTAATTAGGTATTACTGATAAGTTTCTTTTTATTCATGGCTTCATGATTGCTTATTAAATTTAATTTATAAATTCCAATTTAATGGAGGAATACTTTGCAATTTGATATATTAAAACATAGTAATGTTCCAAAACATGAAATTTTATCTGATGATGAAATTGTAGATATTTTTTCTGATGTTGAATATGAAATTAAGCAACTTCCTAAAATTAAAGTAACTGATCCTGTTGTTAAAGCTATTGATGCTAAAGAAGGAGATATTTTAAGAATCACCAGAACCAATAGTCAAACTGCTGGAACTTTTATTACATATAGGTTAGTAGAATAATATTCAATGTAATGTAAAGATGTAAATATTAAATATTAAATCGATTTATTAATTATAATATTAAATTTATGGGGAAATTAAATGGAAAATAATAGTTGGAAGTTAGTGGACTCATTTTTTGATAAGTATGATTTAGTAGATCACCATATTAAATCTTATAATGATTTTGTTAATAATCGTATTCAAGAAATTATTGACATGGCTGATCCAATTACTTTAAAAGATGAGAAAAACGATAAAACATACCATCTTAAAACTGGTAAAGTAAATATTCAAAAACCATTTACTAAAGAAGCAGATGGTTCTAAGAGTATGATTTATCCTACCGAAGCAAGATTAAGAAATTTAAATTATTCTGCACATATGTCATTAGAAATGGCATTACAAGAAGAAGGTGAAGAGGAAGTCGAATTTGAAGAAATCGATATTGGTGAATTACCTCTCATGCTTAAATCTGATATTTGTCACTTAAATGGTCTTAGTGATGAAGAATTACTTAAACAAGGTGAAGACCCTAAAGACCCAGGTGGATATTTCATTGTAAACGGTTCTGAAAGAGCTGTTGTAACTATGGAAGAAATTGCTCCAAACAAAATTATCTTAGAAAGAATGGGTGAAATAGAAGACCGTCATGCTAAAGCAATTGTTACTTCTATTAAAAGAGGTTTCAGAGCAAGAATCAATCTTGAATACAAAAAACCTCGTAAAAGTGGAGTATTTTTAAGAATTTCTTTCCCTTATGTACCTGGTGAAATTCCATTAGTTATTTTACTTAGAGCATTAGGTTTATCTACAGATCAAAAAATTGTTGAAACAATCTCTGATGATTTCAATTTCCAAATGATTATTGCAGATGATCTTCAAGTTTCAGAAGAAGCTTTAAAAATTGATTATAAAGAAATTGAAGGTTTATCTCCTGAAGAAAAAGATGAATACTTTACTAATGCTGCTGTTAAATACATTGGTAATCGTTTAGTTAAACAAATGCCTGAAGAATATAAACTTAATCGTGCTAGAGATGTAATTGATAAATATTTATTACCTCACATTGGTATTGATGAAACCAGTCGTATGGATAAAGCTATTTATTTAGCTGAAATGACTGAAATGTTACTCCAAGTTATTGAAGGTCAAAGAGAACCTCACGATAAGGACCACTATACTAATAAAAGATTAAGAGTATCTGGAGACTTAATGGAAGATTTATTCCGTGTTGCATTCTCTAATTTAACTCGTGATATGAGTTACCAACTTGAAAGAAGTTTATCTAGAGGTAAAGAACTTTCAATCAAGCAAGCAGTTCGTTCTGATGTATTAACTGAAAATATTAAACATTCAATTGCTACTGGTAATTGGGTAGGTGGAAGAGCTGGTGTAAGTCAGCTTTTAGATAGGGTAAGTTTCATGGCAACATTATCTCACCTTAGACGTGTTGTATCTCCACTTACAAGAAGTCAACCTCACTTTGAAGCAAGGGATTTACACCCAACCCAGTTTGGTAAAATTTGTCCTAACGAAACTCCGGAAGGACCTAACTGTGGTTTGGTAAAGAACTTAGCACTTATGTGTAAAATTTCTGAAGGATTTGACCCTGAAGAAGTTGAAATTATTATTTCTAATATGGAAGGATTTAAAAGTATCTCTGCTAAAAAAGAAGCTAGTGATGTTGAAGGAGCTAAAATTTATATCAATGGTAAATATATTGGTATTTGTGAAAGCTATGTTGATCCTAAAGAATTTACCTCTGAAGTTAGATTAAAAAGAAGAGCTAGTGAAATCTCTAATGAGTTAAACATTACTTATTATGATAAAAATAATGAGATTTACATATTCACTGATCCTGGAAGAGCAAGAAGACCATTAATTCTTGTTGAAAATGGTGAACCTTTACTTAAAGAAGAACACATTGATGCTGTTGTCAATGGTGAATATAAATGGGATGACTTATTTGAATTAGGTCTTTTAGAATACTTAGATGCTGAAGAAGAAGAAAATGCATACATTGCTATGAATTTAAGTGAATTAGAAGAAGAATTCAAACAAATTGAAAATGGATTTGATGTTGATTACAAACACACTCACTTAGAAATTGACCCTTCAACTATGCTTGGTATTTGTGCTGGAATTATTCCATTCTCAGATCATAACTCTTCTCCAAGGAACACAATGGAAGCAGGTATGACAAAACAAGCTTTAGGATTATATGTATCTAATTATGCTTTACGTACTGATACTCGTGCACACTTATTACACCACCCACAAACTCCTATGGTAAAAACAAGAATTATTGATGCTATTGATTATGATTCAAGACCATCTGGTCAAAACTTAGTTGTAGCACTCATGTCTTACGAAGGATATAACATGGAAGACGCAATGGTTCTTAACAAATCCTCTCTTGAAAGAGGAATGGGTAGATCTTCATTCTTTAGATCTTACGAAGCATCTGAAAGAAGATATCCTGGTGGAGTAGAAGATAAATTCGAAATTCCAGAAAAAGGTATTAAAGGTTACCGTTCTGAAGAATCTTACAGAAACTTAGATGAAGATGGTATTGTAAACCCTGAATCTCATGTTGAATCTGGTGATGTATTAATTGGTAAAACTTCTCCTCCAAGATTCTTAGGTGAACTTGATGAGTTTGGTACTATTGCTGATAAAAGAAGAGAAACTTCTGTTACTGTAAGACACGGTGAAAAAGGTATCATTGATGATGTTCTTTTAACTGAAACTGTTGAAGGAAGTAAATTAACTAAAATAAGAGTAAGAGATACCAGACAACCTGAATTTGGTGATAAATTCGCATCAAGACACGGTCAGAAAGGGGTTGTAGGTCTTATCTTATCTCAAGATGATATTCCATTTACAGAAGATGGTGTTGTACCAGATATTATTGTAAACCCTCACGCTATTCCTTCAAGGATGTCTGTAGGACAAGTATTAGAAATGGTTGCAGGTAAAGCTGGTTGTATGGAAGGTCACCGTATTGATGGTACTCCATTTAATCCAAATATTGAAGCAGATATTAAACAAGCACTTAAAGATAATGGATTTGAATCTGCTGGTTGTGAATCCTTATACAATGGTGTAACTGGTGAAAGAATTGAAGCTGAGATATTTGTAGGTGTTGCATATTACCAAAAATTACACCACATGACAACTGATAAAGTTTATGCTCGTTCCACAGGACCTGTTCAAGTTCTTACCCGTCAACCTACTGAAGGTAGAGCTCGTGAAGGTGGTCTCAGATTTGGAGAAATGGAAAGAGATTGTCTTATTGCTCACGGTGCAGCATTAGCACTTAAAGAAAGACTTTTAGATGAGTCTGATAAATATGAAGCTATTGTTTGTGGTGACTGTGGTATGTTAGCAGTATATGATAAAAACAGAAAGAAAAAGTATTGTCCAATTTGTGGAGATTCTGAATCATATCCTGTTGAAATTTCATATGCATTTAAACTCTTATTAGATGAACTTAAAAGTTTATGTATTTTCCCTAAATTAGTTCTTGGGGACAAAGCTTAAAACAAGGTATTGTGACTGTTGAAATAAATATTATTAAGGAGTCAATATTTTGAAAGGAATTATTAAAAAAATTAATCAAATTAATTTTGGATTGATGTCACCTGAACAAATTAGGAAAATGTCTGTTGTTAAAGTTGAAACTCCAGATACTTATGATGAAGATGGTTATCCTATTGAAAAAGGTTTAATGGACCCTCGTATGGGTGTTATTGACCCTTCTTTAAGATGTAAAACTTGTGGTTACCGTGGTGGAGAATGTCAAGGACACTTTGGTAGAATTGACCTTGCAAGACCTGTAATCCATGTAGGTTTTGGAGATGTTATTCATAAAATCTTACGTTCTACTTGTAACGATTGTGGACGTATCCTCTTAAATGAAGTGGAAATTGAAGAGTTCCGTCAAAAAATGATTGAAGCAAAAGAAAGAGGAGAAAGTTTAGGAGATATTATTAAAGAAGTTTATAATGCTGCTAAAAAAGAAGAATGTCCTCACTGTGGTGCTGAACAAGAAGATATTAAAATTGATAAACCTATTTCTATTATTCAAGGAGATTATAAACTCACTGCAAGTGAAGTTCGTGAAAAATTAGAAAGAATTCCTGATGATGATGCTTTTATTTTAGGTGTTAACCCTGAAGTAGCTCGTCCTGAATGGATGGTTTTAACTGTATTACCAGTTCCTCCTGTAACTGTAAGACCAAGTATTACTCTTGATACTGGGGAACGTTCTGAGGATGATTTAACTCACAAACTTGTAGATATTCTCCGTATTAATCAAAGATTAACTGAAAACATGGAAGCTGGAGCTCCTCAACTTATTGTTGAAGACCTCTGGGAATTATTACAATACCATGTAACTACTTACTTTGATAATGAAGCAAGTGGAGTTCCTCCTGCAAGACACAGATCTGGAAGACCTCTTAAAACTCTTGCTCAAAGATTAAAAGGAAAAGAAGGAAGATTCAGAAGTAACTTATCTGGTAAACGTGTAAACTTCTCTGCTCGTACTGTAATTAGTCCTGACCCAAATATCAGTATTAATGAAGTAGGTGTTCCTGAAATGATTGCAAAAGAGGTTACTGTACCTACTTATGTAAATGAATGGAACATTGACAGTTTAAGAGAAATGGTTCAAAGAGGACCAAATGTACACCCTGGTGCTAACTATGTTAAAAAAGACCGTGGTGACAGATACAATAAAGTCCGTGTTTTAGACAGTAACAAAGAAGTTGCAGCTGAAAACTTAAAATGTGGAGATATTGTACTTAGACACCTCTCTGATGGAGAT
>JAKSUE010000279.1 GCA_024409165.1 archaeon | reverse complement strand
TTAATTTAAATATTACATTTTCATTTCAATTTTTTAATTTAAACTCATTTTTATTAATTCATTTCAATTTTAAACTTCAAAAACAATTTTGTTTTCAATTTTGAGTAAAATTTATATTCTATTTTGAATATAGTATTTATTCCGGTGGTATTTATGGAATTAGATGATACTAAAATATTTAAAATGGCATTTGTAACTGCAATTATTGGTATGATTGGTATGTTAATATTTGCAGGAACTATTGAACCTAAGGAAGTTTCAATTGATGAGATAACTCGTAATAATATTGGTGAAACTGTTGCTGTTACTGGTGTAATTGAGTCTTTAAAGTATTCTTCAAGTGGTACAACTTGTTTTTTGACTTTAAATGATGGTAAATCTAAGATTAATGTGATTATATTCGAATCAACTCTTGCTGAACTTGAAGATGCTGGAAGTGATGTTGAAAGCTTTAAAGGTCATAAAGTTAAGGTGGTTGGAAGTGTTACAGAGTATCAATCATCTATGGAGTTAATTTTAGCTAATGCTAATTCGTTGAAATTAGAGAATTGATAATAATTAATGACATTCTTATTTTATTAATTTAATAAACTATTTATGTTTATTTAACTAAATATATAAGATAATTAATTATTATTTATTATTAAAAATATTATTTTAAAGGTCATAGAATGGTAGAAAAAAGATTATTTGGTACATTTGGTGTAAGAAGAACTGCTAATGATGTTTTAACTCCAGAATTTGCATCAAGACTTGCTGCAAGTTATGGATCTATTGTTAAAGGAACTGTAGCTATTGGTGGAGATACAAGAACTAGTACTCCTATGCTTAAACAAGCTATTACTGCAGGTTTACTTTCATCTGGTTGTGATGTTGTGGATTTAGGAATTCTCCCAACTCCAGCTATTCAATATGCTGTAAGGAATTATTATGATGGTGGGATTATTGTAACTGCTTCTCATAATCCTCCTAAGTATAATGGTCTTAAATTTGTAGATGAGTTTGGAATTGGAACTCCTGATGATATGGAATTAGAAGTGGAAAGATTGTACTTTGACGGAGAACCTACTCGTGTGAATTGGAATGAAATTGGTCAAATATTTACTAATGAATCTATTATTGATGAATATATTGATGAAACTTTAAAAAGAGTTGATGTTGAAGCTATTAGTGCTCGTAAACTTAAAGTTGTTGTTGATTGTGGATCTGGTGCAGGTTCTTTTACAGCACCTTATCTTCTTAAAAAATTAGGTTGTGAGGTCACAAGTTTAAATTGTCAAGCTGATGGATTTTTCCCAGGAAGAAACCCAGAACCAATAGAACCAAATCTTCAAGATTTAATAGCTACTGTTAAAGATTTAGGTGCAGATATTGGGCTTGCTCATGATGGTGATGCAGATAGAACTATTTGTATTGATGAGAAAGGTAATTTTGTTCTTGGTGATAAGACCTTTGCACTTGTTGAAAGACAAATGCTTAAAGAAAATGATGGTGGTATTATTGTTACTACTGTAGCTACTTCTCAAGCTATTTATGATATTGCAGAAGAGTATGGTGGTGAAGTAATAGCTACTGCTGTTGGAGATTTACTTGTTGCACGTGAACTTAAAGAGAAAGATGGTTTATTTGGTGGAGAAGAAAATGGTGGTTTAATCTTCCCAGATTTTGTTTATGGAAGAGATGCTGCTATGACTGTAGCTAAAATCTTAGAAACCTTAGTTAAAGAAGACAAACCATTATCTGAACTCATAGCTGAACTTCCTGTTTATTATCAAGAAAAATTAAAAATTGAATGTCCTGATGACCAAAAACAAGAAGTCATGGCAAATATTGCAAAAGAAATCAAAGACACAACTGACTTTAATTTAGACACTACTGATGGTGTTAAAATCTTAAAAGATGATGGTTGGGTAATTATCAGACCTTCTGGTACAGAACCAATCTTTAGATGTTTTGCTGAATCTGATTCTCAGGATAAAGCTAATGAAATGGCTAACTGGGGAATTAGTTTAGTTGAAAAATATAGAAAATAATCATATAAAGTAATTATATAAATTAATTATATAAAATAATTATATAAAGTAATCATATATATTGATTATGAAAATAAAA
>JAKSUE010000278.1 GCA_024409165.1 archaeon | reverse complement strand
TATGATTAATATATAGTAAACTTTACAATAAAAGTAACAATTTAATAAAACCTAAAATCAATTTAATTAAACAAATATTAAAATCACAATATAATTAATAGCCAATTATATATGTGAAATTAAAAAAAATAAAAAATAATAAAAAAAGGATAAAAATAGAAAAAATAATAAATAGAAAAAATAATAAAAAAATAGAAAAATTAATTAAAAAATGAAATTAAAATATTTAAAATTCTAATTTACAACCACAACGAGTACAGAATTTAGTATCCGGCTTAACATCCATCCCACATTTTGAACATTTCACAGATATTTTATTTCCACAATTTGTACAAAAGAAATCATTCTTAGCTACTGGATGACCACAATTAGTACAAAACTTATCTTTTATAACTTTAAAACCAACACCCTCATCAAAATCAACAGAACTCTTCGACATTGAACCTTGAGATACAGAACCCTGAGATACTGCACCTAATGTAGGTTGTGTAGTTTTAGGAATTTCAAATTTACGAGAAATTCCACTATCTTCCAAATCATGATTATTAGAATTAGAATTAGATTTATCAATCTTTGTTTTTAACTCAGATAAAACAGGATGAGAATAAAAATCAATATTTAAATCAATTTCACTTATTAACTCTTTCATTGCCTCGATTCTTTTAGAATCAGAAGGGTGAGTAGAAAAGAAATCATGATTATTTGGACTTTTAGCGCTCATAGCTTGCCAAAATGTTGGGATATTGTGAATATCATATCCTGCCCAGTACATAATCATTATACCTAATTTATCAGCTTCTATCTCATGACCCCTTCCAAAAGGTTTCATAAGTAAAAACTCAGATCCAATATCAGCAGCTATTGTAATACCTCTAGTAGCATTAGCTAAATCATGATGACCAGTTAAATCCATTATAATACTTCCAACTAAAGCAGCACCTTCAAGACCAGTTTTAACAGTCCTTGCACTTTGTTGTGTTCTTGAATGATCAAGTAATGCATGAGAAATCTCATGAGCTAAAATAAAAGCAATTTCCTCTTCTCTTTGAGCAACAGACAATAATCCAGAAAATACAACAATCTTACCTCCAGGCATACAAAAAGCATTAACATTATTATCTCCAACTAAATGAAACTCCCAATCATAATAGTTCTCAATATAATCATATCGACCAATCTTCATCAAGTATTTTTCAATAGCACTTATCAAATTAATAGCTACTTTAGTAACTAATTGACCCTGAGAAGTATTATCTAATAAATTACTTCTTGAAATAAGTTTATTATACTCACCATAAGATTGTCTTAAAAAACTATCATCATTAAGTAAATCTAAATGTTTCTTACCTGTAAAAGGATTTAAACCACTTCTATCATCTTTAGCCATAATATACCTCCCAAATATAAATTAAGAATACTTATAAATCTCAACTTTCCAATCTACAGTCTCATAATAATCAACACGAATACTATCTCCACCACTTGAGGTAAAAGTCATCTCATCAGATTTAGTCTTTACAGGACTATCAGAACCCCATTCAACATATATAGAATCACCAGTAGAAGAAGAAACATCTAAATAATTATCCTCATAATTCTTCTTAGGATAAGCAAATATTTTAACCTTTATCTTACCCTCTGGAATATCATAAGTCTCTACACCAGTACCTGATCCCATATAACTATCAACTAATTTCCAAGACTTTGGAGTAACATTTATAGATTGATTAGTAGTATTTACAGTATCATTAACAACAGCACTATCATCAGAATTACCATTCATATAAATCAATGCACCAGCAACAATAGCCACACATATAATCACAGTAATACAAACAATTAAAATATTCTTAGATTTTGAAGAACCTTCATCTTTAACAGAATTATTCTTCCCAAATTTATCTTGATATGCCAAACTTGAATTATTAATATGATTACCACAATTCTTACAAAACTTAGCATCATCTTTATTTAATGAACCACAATGTGGACACTTCATAATTAACCTCCACTAATAAAAATATAATAAAAACAAATATTTAAAGTTTTAAAAATAAATCAAAAATCCTATAAAAATAAAAATAAAAAATCCAAAAAATAGCAAATAAAAAACAAACATAAAA
>JAKSUE010000277.1 GCA_024409165.1 archaeon | reverse complement strand
TTTACATTACCTGGTTTTCTTCTTTTACTCATTGTTACCTCCCAAATTTAATTTAATTTAATTTATTTAACTACTAATTATTCAGATTATAAAAAGAAAAAGTTAGTATCTTTTTCTTTTAGAAAAAGCTTTAAAAACTTGTTTATCTCTACGTTTAGAGACATCATCCCTAAATAACCTTGTTTCAGGTATAATAGTTACTCCTTTAATAGAGTTATTAAGGGAACTGAGAACCACTTTATAATAATTATGATCCTTAGCCATTGGCAAGGTGTTTAAGGCATCACAGGAGTAATAGACAACTAGTCTATTTTTATAACTCATATCATACCATGCTACTTCTTCATACAATAAGGCATTAATGACATCTTCTCGATTAAGAGAGTTACGATTAAGACTCTCATTAAAATGAGGGTCATTAAGGTTTAAGTCAACATCTTCCATATTACCAGTTAAAAAACAATCAAATACATTCATAATAAATTCCTCCAAATAAATTAAACAATTAATACATGAAATTTAGTTAAATAATAAACTAATAAAAAAAGTTATATAAAATCTAGTTACAGTTAATTAAAAAATGATTAAGTAATGATTAAGAATTAATCATTCCTTTAATAACCTTAGATTGTTTACGTATTGTAGTTTCAGAAACATCACAAGCTTCTACAATACGTTTTTGAGAGATTTTAACTCTCAAATTCTTACAAGCTACATAAATAGCTGCAGCTGCATAAGAAGAAGGTTGAGTACCATTACCTAATTGATTTTCATCAAGAAGGTTAACTAACTCTATAGCTTTAGCTTCAACTTCTTTAGGTAAGTTTAAATTACTTACAAAACGAGGAATGAAGCTAACTGGACTAGTAGGACGATATTTTACATCGACATACTGATTAATAATCTTACTATACCTAATGATAGTCATAGGTTCTGTGTTAGTCACAGCACTAATTTCCTTAGCACTACGAGGATGACTTGCTTTACAAGCAAGATAAACAGATGCTGCCATCATATCATCAATAGAACGACCATGGATTTCATCTGCTTCTAAAGCAGCTTTATAAAATCTAGCTGCATCATTAGCAACATCCTTAGACAAATTTAAATGACTTTTGATAGTCTTTAAATAAGTATTAGCACTAGTTAAATTACGCTCTTTATTGCTAACTACACGATTTCTGCTTTCTGCTTTACGTAAACGGTAAGCAGCAACAATTTGACTACCATTTAAGCCACGATTTCCAGTAGCTATTGTAGTAGTTAAACCTCCATCGTGTAAGGTATCAACTTTAAAACTACCATTATGAGTCTTATTTGACCCATCTTGAGAGTAGCTTAAACCATTGAAACTTCTATCAATAAGATCCTCCTCAATCACACAGCCACATTCACAGAGTGTCTGGTTTTCAGAAGGATAAAAAGTGAAGTTAGTAGATCCGCAAAGAGGACAGACAGAATTATCATCTTCTTCAATAGTAGAGTAACGGTCTCTACCATAATATCCTCCTCTACGAGAGTATTCATCTCTAGGAGAGTATTTGTTGTTTAACTGTCTAGGTGCATTATAATATACAGAAGGGTTTTCTTTATCAAACATAAATTAATCCAATATTAAATTAAAATTCAACTACTAAATACTTAATAATTTATTTTAATTTGTAAAAAATCGGAAAAATTGACGTGGGAATACCATAATAGTCAATAAATAATAAAGATCTTATCTTTATATTTGAAAAATTGACGCGGAAATACCTAGAGTTGTCAATTAGTACATAAAAATCGGATAGTAAAAACTATCTATTAATTTTGTATTAGAACACTTTAAACATTTTATTATATATCAATAAATTAGTTCAACAGTAGTTTTCAAAAATAGACCTAAAAAAAGTTCAAAAAAAATTAATGAGTTTTAACGACTCATGTTTACCTCACTAATTAATTATGTTTTAAGTAGTATATAAATGTTACTATTTTTAGGAATCAAATATAAAGCTTTTGGGTCTTTAACAGGTACTCCTGAAACATTCATTATTTCAAAAATTACTTTTCTTTTTGAAGATGGTCTCATTGTAAAATAATTTGAAAAAGTACTTAAATTTAATTCAACTGTTTTATTATCTGGTAGTGATGGATTAAACTTTGGAGAAG
>JAKSUE010000276.1 GCA_024409165.1 archaeon | reverse complement strand
TTATAATTAAAAGGAATTTTTAATTTTTCTTTTTCTGATTTTAATAAAATCTTTAACCTCATTTTACTTCATGCACTTTTAATTTTTTCTAACGAGCCCACAGATGAACGATTTAAATATCATCTTCTATTTTATAATCTCATTAAGAATATCTACATAGAACATCTAAGTATATTATGTGGTTTTTAGAATTTATATTTATCTCTTCCTTTTTATGTATAATGTATTGTAAATATATATTACACTTTAAATAGTGCCTATTTAGCTTATTTATGGCTAAATTACATTTATTACCAACCAAAAAGTATAATATAGTTTGGAAACATATTAAAGGAGAGAATGATTGAGTTAAAAATAATACTTCTATTAGTAGGTTTAAAATAAAAATAGGTAAAAAAATAGATAGTTTGTAAAAGATGCCTCTCCAATTCCAAAATAATGCCATAAACATTATTTTACACATTGAAAAGAAGACCCATACCGACCATTCCAAGACCAGTAAAAAAAAATTAAAAATAATTAAATGTCAATCAGTTAGATTTTCAACCTCCGAAAAATATTTAATAATTTTTATATTAATTCTCTTTTTTTAAATTATATTCATCCAAAATAGAATGAAATAATAAAGGTCAAAAATGAAGTGTGTTAAGTAAGATACAAATATATTTTTTGTTTTAATATATGTTAGGACATCAAAAATAGATCCAAATCCTTTAATGATAATAAATAATATTAAATGCTCGGAACACGGGTAATAATGAGAAGTTCCAAAGAGTACCATTGTAAGAAAAGTAGCAAAAACAATAGAGGCTTTTCGATTTCTAGTTAATTTATAAATCAATGCCAAACCAAAGATGAATATACAAAATTTAAATAATTCTTCACCAAATAGATAAACTACAAGGTTAATAATATCTACTAATACTCCAGAAGAATAAAGCCCAATCTCGTCAGACATTAGGCCCATACTTACTAATATCCAGCATAATAACTCTGAAAAAACAATAGATAAGATAGACATTACAATGATAAGAGGAATATCTTCAGGTAACAATTTTTTGATAAACAAAGATGTATCCAATCTAGTAATAATTAATGCAACAACCAAAGACAAAAAACAAACAATTAAAGGGATTGGCAAATCTAATGGTTTAAAATAAGATAAAGAACATATTATTAATAAAAGAATCCAATCTATTATATTCAATTTCGGATTATTTTTATAACAAGGAAAATCAATACCTTCTCTCTCAACATTAAATATATTACCAATCACCAATAACTTCCCCATTTAATATTTACCATTAAAATTAATATAATTTTTAATAAATTTAAAATTTCTTTTTTTAGTTGAAACTTTTTAATTCATAAGTAACATCGTCAGGTTTTTCTGGAAGTTTAACAGTTATATTAAAATTAAATTCACCATTCGTAGCATTCCCTACATAAACATCCTTTGCACTCAACAATTGACCATTTTTATAAAAATCGACTTCAAAAACCATATCTTTATAATCATAACCATTTAAAATTGTAACATTCTGTATAAGAGTAAGTTCCTTTGAACTATTATTCCAGTCAGTAACAGGTCCTCTATAAAAATCAAACCCATCATCTTGGATAAAAAATTGAGAAAACAATGGTAAGTTTACTATAATAAACATTCCTAAAATAATCCCAATCATTAACCCTATAATTATCTTTTTATTCATTTAAACATTTACCTTTATTTAATAATGCCTTTTATGGATCTTAGCACTAGTTAATCTCTCATCTGCAATATTATAATATCTATAAACAGGTTGTTTAATTTTATAATGACCTAAAGTACAGTAATCCCCATATTTATATTCCCATTGTGAGAATTTAGCTCCATGAGGAGTAATCTTGGGACCCAAACGATACCCCTTTTTCTGTTTGAAACCAAATCCTTTCACTGTTTTGTATCCAACACATTGTTTATGCATTCTATTTCCAATAATCTTTTCACATTCAGAACTATCCAAAATGGAAGCATTTAAATCATTAATAGGTTTCTTAGATATAATTACGGTTTTATTAGTGTAATATTGTTTCAAATCATCAAGAGGTAAAATTACATCATCATATATATCATTTAAATTCACATATTCAGTTATATTTTCAATAACAGCCCAATGACC